>JAJDAB010000522.1 GCA_029262095.1 Candidatus Hydrogenedentota bacterium | reverse complement strand
TTTGTGGTGCTCGTGATGTTTGCCGACATGGACGGAGATACCATGCAAATCGTCGCAGTTTCCGTGTTCGGCGCCTCGATGGTTGCGCTCTACCTTGCATCGACCGTCTATCATTCCGCACGCCATCCGCGGTTCAAGCGCTTTATGCGATTCGTCGATCACGCCGCTATCTATCTGTTAATTGCCGGAACGTATACCCCATTTCTCTTGCTGAACATGCGTGATTCCGTGGGCTGGACTATGTTCGCCATCGTCTGGGGGCTCGCCTTCGTAGGCATCTTTGCGAAAGTGCTGCACATGGACCGGATGCCATGGCTAAACCCGTTCATATATATCGTCATGGGGTGGATATGTTTGTTCATGCTAAGGCCCGCCATGGAAGCGATTCATCCGAGCGGTCTTCTGATGCTGCTAGCCGGTGGTATCGCGTATACCGGCGGCGTGGTCTTCTACGTCTTAGACCGTATGCCATATAACCACGCGGTGTGGCACGGCTTCGTCATGGGCGGCACCGGGCTTCATTACTTCGCCGTGTTCTTCTACGCCCAATACACGCCTGTCGCGTAGGCACCCCACGAAACGCTCACGTTGGCCTAAGATCAGCTCACGATCCCAGCCAAGGTGGAACTTGGCCTTCCCGGTATCGTTTCCTTGAACGAAGGGGGCGACCCCACAAAAGCCGTATTGAAATTTCGGTGGCGTTCGCATGTCAGATGTGTGAGAATAAATCGGGGTCCGGTACGTGATCGGCAGCACAGGGCAGTGGGCCTGGACAGATGTTACCTCAAAACGTGCTGTCGGTCCGCTGCCGGACCCCAATGTCTATGTTCCGCGCGGCCGGGCGATTGCCGGACCACGACCAGAAGCGCCGAGGATTTCTACGTGATGGTCGAGCTGTAGCGCTTCCGCGAACATGACGTACTCCTTCCCGGAAGTACCGAAATCCTCTGCTCTTCTGTATGGACACGCATTCGCACCGGGTGCGGCGCGCGAAACTCAGTACGACTACCAGTTCGGTGGCCGTAACGATTAGGGTACAACCGCGACACCGCTTTCGTTACGCGCCGTGGCGCGTCGCTCCGTGCTACAATTTGCGTCTTCACTAATGCGGCAGCGCGATTTTTCATGAAAAACAATTCAGCTTTCCAAAGATGCAATGGATATTGGGTGCAAGTTCTAAGCATGACCCTAGTGGTCGCCATGGTGGCACCGGCTTGCCGCGACGATATCATCGATTCTGCACCCGCTGGGCTTCCCGGAACGACATGGGAGTTTGACGATTTCTATGTCACTTTTGTTTCAAATTTCGAAGTAAAGATTCATGGTGATGATAAACAGGACGTTCTCGCCGAGGGAACGTATTCAATAGTCGATGGTTTCATCGAAATTGCGTTGGATGATCGCGTCCGAGCGGGGTCGTGGGACGGCGAGCGACTCATGGTCGACGGAATGGTGGGTCGATTGAAGGCCACCGCGCCAGAGTAACGAAGAGTGATTGGGAGAATTACGTGCCACATCTAGATGTCGAACGAAAAGTTGAAGCGGACCAGCTTTGTAACCGGCTGGAAGAAATTCGGGAAACCATTTTCCGCGACCGGCGGCCGATTGTGAACTTGCAGGCGAAGATTACCGGAACCGATAAGGGGCCGGAACGCGCACCGGAAAGCGATTGGGTACCGTTTAAAACATTGGACCGATGGGGCGGATTCGATCAAACCACTTGGTTTCGCATGGATGTCACGATTCCGTTTGAGTGGAAAGGCATGCGCGTGGTCGCGCTAATACGGGCCGCCGAGGCCTCGCTCATTCCGGAACAGACCGGGTTGTCCGAGGGCGGCGAGTCGTTGGTCTATCTAAACGGAGAACCGTTTCAAGGACTCGACCGGAATCGCGACATGTTGATTCTCGCTGAGAAAGCGAAGGGCGGCGAGCGTTTTGAAATTGTCCTCGAAGCATGCCCGAGTACGCGATACGACCTCCATCACCTTTTCGCGTACGCGTCGCTCGCGGTAATGGATCCGATGGTGTGGGACTTTTATTGGGACTGCAAAGTCGCTTTTGATGCCGCTCAACAGCTCGATCAAAACAGCGTGATTGCCCGACAACTGCACAAACTCATCCATGACACCGTATGGTCGATCGACCTTCAACATAAGAGCGACGAATCTTATTACGAATCGATTCGTAAAGCGCAACGTACACTCAAAAAAGCGATTCGCCCGTTTCAGCAAAGTGTCGGCATGGGCAAACTTACCTTGGCGGGCCACGCGCACATCGATACCGCATGGCTCTGGCCGTTGCGGGAGACGCAGCGAAAGTGTGCGCGCACGTTTAGCACCGTCTTGAACCTGATGGACCGGTACCCCGAGTTCCATTTTTCGTGTAGCCAAGCCATCCAGTATGCCTGGATTAAGGAGTATTACCCGGAGCTGTACGCGCGGATGAAGCAACGGATTAAAGAAGGCCGCTGGGAATTGTGTGGCGCGCCGTGGGTGGAGCCCGATCACAATATCCCGTCCGGCGAATCCATTGTCCGGCAATATCTCTATGGCAATCGTTTCTTCCAAGCGGAATTTGGAAAGCGATCGCATATCGCTTGGGTGCCGGATTCATTCGGCTACACGTGGTCGTTACCTCAAATTATGAAGAAATGTGGATTGACTGGTTTCGTCACCAGCAAGATTGATTGGAGTCTATACACAGATTTTCCCTACTCGATGTTCTGGTGGGAGGGGATCGACGGTACGAAAATGTTCGCCGTCATGCCGCCGCTCAACTACAACGGCAATCCGATACCAAGCGACCTTATCGAACAATGGACCAAGTTCAAGCAGAAAGAACTGGTGAGCGAATTGCCGTTTGCGTTCGGATTCGGCGATGGCGGCGGTGGTCCCACTGCCGAGATGATCGAATATGGACGTCGACTCAAGAACATGGTGGGCGTGCCGCAGGCCGAGTTTGGCCGTCTGGAAGATTCGGTGGATCGCATGCACGCGGAAGCCGAATCGAACGAGCTGCCGGTATACAACGGCGAGTTGTATCTCGAACTGCACCGGGCGTGTCAGACGACGCAGGCGCGCACCAAACGCAATAATCGAAAATGTGAACAGTTGTTCCGCGACACGGAATTCGTGAGTTGTCTCGCGATGCTTGATGGCGGACCATACGAACAGCAAGATCTTGAGGATGCGTGGTGTCAAGTTTTGACCCATCAATTCCACGACATTTTGCCGGGTACGTCGTTGACGGAAGTGTTCACAAACGCGGACAAGGTCTACGCGGACGTTATCGCCTCTACGGAATTGGTGTTAGGCCGAGCGTTGCGCCATCTGGTCGATCGGATAGCCACCGATGGCGAAGGAGCGCCGATTATCGTATTCAACACGTTATCCTGGGTGCGCGCGGATGTCGTTCGTGCCGAACCCGACCTGCCGAAGGGACCGTTCAAGGTACTGAATCCGGGAGGTGAGCCCGTTCCGCACCAACGAACTCACGATGGCGCGATCGTATTCGAGGCCGAAGTGCCGCCGCTGGGTTATGCGGTCTACCGCATCGTCGAAACCGAGGAGGAAACGCCAGCGGTATCCACGGTAAGCGCATCCGAAAATGTCTTGGAGAATAATCACGTTCGCGTTGAATTGGACGCGTCGGGTTGCGTTACAAGAATGTTGGATAAGACGGAATCCCGTGAAATATTGCCGAAGGGTGAAAGAGCAAACGTGTTACAACTCTTTGACGATCGCCCGTTTTTGTACGACGCCTGGGACATCGATCACAATTTCGAAGAAATTACGTGGGAACCCAAGCCGGCGGAATCCGTTACTGTAATGGAAGAAGGTCCTGTGCGCGCGGTGGTTCGATTTGTGCGCCGTACAGAGAGCAGCACGTTCACACAAGACATTATCATCCACGCAAAGTCTTCCCGCGTCGATTTCAATACGCACGTGGATTGGTGGGAGAAGCGGACCCTGTTGAAAGTGGCGTTCCCGGTCGATGTGCGCACGACCCGTGCGACGTATGAAATTCAATACGGTGCTATCGAACGCGCCACGCATCGCAACACGCCGTTTGATCGCGCGCGTCATGAAGTCCCTGCCCAACGATGGGCCGACTTGTCGGAAGGCGATTACGGGGTAAGCCTGATCAACGATTGTAAGTACGGATACGACGTGCATGACAACGTGTTGCGTCTATCGCTATTGCGTTCGGCCATCGACCCAGATCCCCGCGCGGACGAAGGCGAACACCGATTTACGTATTCACTCTATCCGCATACCGAAGATTGGCGAAACGGTACCGTGCAAGAAGCCGCGGAATTAAACGTGCCGCTGTTCGCCGTACCCGCCCAATCTTCGCAAGGCGCACTGCCCGCGGTCGATACCTTCGCCAGCCTCGACGTTGACCACGTCATCATCGACACGATCAAAAAGCACGAAGACTCCGGAGCAATCATCGTACGGCTCTACGAAGCCTTAGGGCAGCGGGGCGAAATAGCTCTGACCTTTGGTCGAACGCCAAAAAGCATCGCGGAATGTGATTTCATGGAAGAGAACGACACGCCACTCGAACTGCGGAACAACACGCTACGCTTCTACATAACGCCGTATGAGATTCGTG
>JAJDAB010000521.1 GCA_029262095.1 Candidatus Hydrogenedentota bacterium | reverse complement strand
GCGGCCATCCTCGGTCACGCGGTGGAAGGCGAAAACTTCAACAGCGACTGGTGGCGTTGGGAACAACGGCCCGGCCGGATCGCGGGCGGTGCGACCTCGCAAACCGCCGCGGACCATTGGAACCGGTATAAGAGCGACGTGAAACTCGCGTCCACACTCGGTCTGAATTGTCTGCTGGTATCGATAGAGTGGTCCCGAATCGAGCCAAAGCGCGGCGAATTCGACATCGATGCGCTGAAGCATTACGAGCACGTGCTCAAAACCATGAACAAGAACGGGATTACGCCCATCGTCGCGCTGCAAGCCGTTACGTTGCCAGCTTGGTTTGCGAAAGCGGGCGGATGGGCGCAGGACAAAACTGTCGATATCTTTGCCACTTTCGTAGAGAAAATGGCTACCGCTCTAGCCCCATACTGTCATCACTGGATTCCGCAATATCGAATTCTTGACGCGTTTAAGATGGGGCATGTGGATGGTACGTGGCCCCCGGGACAGACAAACGTGCTGAGATTGTCGAGGCAGATCGGTTACTTCGGAGACGCCGCGCGAATAGCAATCCAGCGCATTCGAAACGTTGATGCGCAAGCAGAGATTGGCATGTCGATAGAACCACCCGATGTGCTCCCGTACGACGATGAAAGTCCGTGGGACTATCGTGCGGCAAAGGGTATCAACAATGTCGATAGCTGGGGCCTGTACGAGGATCCGGATGCAGTATTCAGTTTGGGTACTCCCATCGACGATACACAAGAAGATCTAGACGCGTTCAATTTCTGGGTTGTTTCAATGCCTGCTCGTCGTTGGGTTCGTTTCGCGCCAACGGCAATTCGACGTGGGTTTGTGCAGCCGGTCGATGAGAAAGGCGTGGATGTCGACTTCCGTTATCGGCAGCCTGACGCTTCCCGGCTACATTCCGTCATGCAACATCTTCAACACGAGGAAGTCGACGTCGAATTGATACCCGGACAAGCGGACATAGATCTTCCTCCTGCGATCTTAGAACGATTGCGGACCGCGGACAAGCCCGTACTCCTTGTCGGCGGTGCGCACGACTTCGCCGACGATCATGACCGTTGCACCTATATCCTCGATCACCTCGAAGCCGTCGATGATCTCGAGAACTCCGAGGTCAAGGTTCTTGGCTATATCCACGAATCGTTCTTGGATGGATTCGAATGGGATCGCGGCTACTCGACCCGGCGTGGTCTCGTCCACGTAGACTGGGACACACTCGCGCGCACACCCAACCAGAGTGCGTATTTGCTCGGCGACATCGCGCGCCAGGGCGGAATCACGTCAGGCGCTATTCGAAAATACTGTCCCGATTGGCAATCGAAACTGGAATCCGTACGTTGAGCGGCGTGCTCGCAATTGACTGCGGCGGTTCACATACGCGCGCGGGACTGTACGGCGATTCAGGGACGCTAGTATCAGAAACGGAAGGCGGACCCGCAAATCCGATTGCGGGCGGAATCGAACAAGCCGTTTCGGAAATAGCGCGTCTGGCTCAGGAATTGAATACACCCATCGATGCAGTCATTGCGTTGGGAATCGCGGGCGCGCGAAACAACGAAACGCGCGAAGCGATCTGGGCGGCACTCGCACACCGATTCCCCGGTCGGCGAATCGTCGTGAGCGATGACCAAACGCCGATCCTCTTCGTGAATAATGGCGGCAACGGCTCAATCCTCATCACCGCTGGCACCGGTTCCTGTGTGTTGGCGGTGAACAAGGCGGAGAATGTCGTCCGTAAAGGCGGTCGCGGCCCGCTACTTGGTGATGACGGTAGCGCGTTCGCCATCGCAGCGGATGCACTAAAACGAGCGGCCCGCGCAGAGGATGGCGCATGGCCATCGACATCACTGACCGAACGGTTCCCATCCAGGGTCGGCATGGCAGACTTTGATGACCTCGTTGGTTGGCAACGCGACGCTAACAAAGCTCAAATCGCGGCGCTCGCACAAACGGTGTGCGCTGCTGCGGATGACGGGGATGCTGTCGCACGAGAATGTGTTAGAGAACAAGCTGCACTCTTGGCTGCGATTGCGCAAGCCGCACGGGTCAGTGCGAAACTCGATGCCGAAGTCGAAATCCTGCTAAACGGCGGGTTGTTGGAACATTCACCGTTATATGCAAACCTGTTAGCCGAATCACTGACGGCAACCGGATTCACAACCGAGCCAATACTGGCCCGATTTCGCGGCCATACCGCCGTTCACGAAATGGCGAGTCGTGGGTTAAAGCGCGAGTTGATAATCGACCGCGTCGCGGACTCAACGAAATCACAACCCGAACTTCCCGCTACCGAACGCAAGTCAGATGGACCTGCACTGGATTCGCTGGACAGTGCGGGAATCGTCAATCGAATGATTGCAACGAATCGCGACGTTGACGTGGCGATGATCGGCGCAGCAGACACCATCACCGAGGCGGTCGACCACGCGGCAGCGGCGATCAGTTCAGGCGGCCGAGTCATCTACGCAGGCGCAGGCACCAGCGGTCGTCTCGCGGTGTTGGACGCAGCGGAATGCCGCCCGACATTCGGTGTGGAAGAGGGACGTGTCATCGCCTTGATTGCCGGCGGCGATAGAGCCCTTGTGGAAAGCGTCGAGGAAGCGGAAGACAACCGCCAAGCCGGATGCGACGATCTTATGGCCATAACACCGCCGGTTGGTGAAAACGATTTTGTCCTAGGTATCACGGCATCCGGTACGACGCCGTACGCGTGCGCTGTCGTCGAACTGGCCGCTGAGCAAGGCGCGCGAACTGCGCTGCTAACGTGCAACGGTGACAGCCCGAGCGTTGCTCCGTTAATGATACGGCTTGCAACCGGTCCCGAAGCGCTTCCGGGATCGACTCGGCTGAAAGCAGGAACGGCAACGAAACTTGCGCTAAACATCATTTCCACCGGCGCATTCGCTCGGGCGGGTCATATTTTCGACGGGTGGATGGTCGGCGTGCGCCCCATAAATTCGAAATTGCGCGCGCGAGCAGCGCGAATAATCGGGGCAATCACCGGGTTGAATTCAGCAGAGTCGCAGACGCTGCTCGAGGACGCGGGCAACAGAATCCCGGTCGCGCTGATAATGAACAAGTTTAAGTGGAGCCGAGACGCGGCGGAGTCGCGACTTCGGGAAGCTGGGGAAGACGTCCGTGCGGTGTTGGATGCGTAACGCTTCAATTGTAATACGATGCGTAATGCTATTGGCGGCGCTGGCCGTTGTCGCAAACGCGCAACCCACGTCCACCAATCTCACACCCGACGGCGCAGTCATCGAAGACATAAACGCAGAGCGACTGCTAATCAGACTCCGCGAAAGCCTTCGAACGATTTCGCTGTCGAGCGATGCCCCGATCCGCGTGACTTCCGGTCCCTACGAATCCGAGCTTCCCGCTGGGAAATGGAACATCCAGCTCAACGATTCCACGCCCGCCCAGTTTCGGTATCGCGTTATTGTGAAGGGATTGAACCCGGACGAATTCGACGAGGCTCCTCAACACCTCAAGGAGTGGCGCGCGCGCGGATACACCCCCGAATCGATGATGCTCGGCCATCGTTTACGCCTCGCATCCGGCGAGACGATTGATGCCCGCGTGCTCTGGATTTGTCTTGCAGTTCGCGATACCAAACTACAAGCCGAAACCTTGCGCAACGAACTCGAAGCGGAAGGTACATGGGCATGGCAACGCGCGGAACTTTCGACAACTGGCAGCGGCAAAGGCGCTTTGTCCTCCGCCGCACTCGGCAAGGCTTACGCAATTACGTTTCCGGTGACACTAACGAGCAGCCAACCCATCACGATCGCGAAACAGAACGTCTACGAATCGCGATCCTATTCTGGCGATTTGATCCTAGAAATCGGCGGCGACGGAGCGTTAACGGTCACAGAACGCGTTGGGATATCCGATTACCTCTCCGGAGTGTTGCCCTCGGAGATGCCCGCGCTTTGGCCGACCGATGCATTGAAAGCACAAGCCATCGCCGCGCGAAGCGACGTGCTGGCCCACATGCGGGTCAAGCATTTTTTATCCGGTTTCCACTTCACGGATACGGTCCGCGATCGCGCGTACAAAGGCGCCGGTGGCCGGCATCCCGCAGCCGATGCGGCAGTCGCGGCCACACGTGGCGAAGTCCTGAGCGACGGCGCACGATTGCTCCCCGGCGTGTTTAGTGCGACCTGTGGCGGATGGACCGAGGACAACGACACGGTTTGGTCAGCACCCGGTGATGCCGCGTTGCGCGGGCGATCAGACTTATCCGCCGCTGCCGCATCACCAACAAATATACGCAAATGGCTGAAATCGACACCGCCCGGTTACTGCACCTATGACAACAAACATTTTCGCTGGAAACGCCGGTTTTCAAGGGCGGAACTCACGCGAATGGTTAATCAAAAGCATAACATCGGTCGCGTGCAACGCGTCGAATTGGGTGATCGCGGCTCGAGTGGACGGCTCAAGTGGATTCGCGTTTACGGTGCCAAGGGCAATGCGACCGTCAAGAAGGAACTTCCGATTCGGCAACTATTTGGCAGTCTTCCAAGCGCGATGTTTATAATTGACGAAGCGAAGGGCGCGAATGGGCAGACCGAATTTATATTTACCGGCGGCGGACGTGGGCACGGAGTTGGCCTTTGCCAATACGGCGCGCGCGGCATGGCGGAAGCGGGTCAGGGTTACGGCGCAATTCTACGCCATTACTATGCCGGCTCAACCGTAGCGAAAGTGAAGTAAGTGGACCTAGACGTACTCCGCAATAAATCGATGCGCTACATCGTCGGACTCACCTCCGGTTATTCGTGCCGTGGAATCGATGCCGTGCTGATTCGAATCAAGGGATCCGGTCCGGCCTTGCAAGTCAAAGTCGTAAAAGCCAAACACTTTCCCTACGAATCCGGTTTGCGAACTCGTCTATTGGTCACGCGCAAAGATGCACACGAAGTCGGTCTACTCAATTTTGAACTCGGCGGACATCTTGCCGATGCTGCCGCGGAAATGTGCCGCATGGCCCACGCCGAATTGTTGGAAGTCGACGCCATCGCGACCGCTGGGCACAACGTCGCGCATCTACCACCGCGCGGCGGTTCCATCGAAATAGGAACCATGCAAATCGGTGAGCCTGCAGTCATTGCCGAACGGACGAATATTTGCGTCGTCTCCGGATTCGCCGCGGGCGATATGGCTGCAGGCGGTCAAGGCGCGCCGCTCAGTACATTCGGTAATTGGTCACTCTTCTCGCGCGAAGACCGCGTCGTCGCCAACCTGCACCTCGGCGGCGTCACGTCCATGACCGTTGCGCCACCCGCACTCGAAGAAGCCATCGGTTTCGAAATCGGTCCCGGTAACATCGCACTCGATGGCGCCATCCGCATTCTCACCGGCGGCACATCGGAACTGGATCGCGCCGGCGAAATCGCGTCAAAGGGCGTCGTGATCGATGAGTTCCTCGACTTCCTCCTGGACCACGCGTATTTTGCGAAAGTGCCGCCGAAGAGTGTGGCGCACAGTGAATTCTGTCCCGAATCGTATCTGCGTGACGGACTGGCCGGACGCAAAGACCAGTCCATCGCCGACCTTATGGCCACCGTCACCGCGGCCGTCAGCTACAGTATCGTCCGCGCATTCAACCGGTTCGTAAAACCCCGGTTCAACGTGTCCCGCGTCATTGTCGACGGCGGCGGCGTGGCCAACGACGCCCTCATGAAACGCATCCGCAGCGGAATGCCCGACGTGACGCTACGATCCTCCGACGAATACAAACTCCCCTGCGCAGAACTCGACGCCATCCACGTCGCCATCCTCGGCAACGAAATGATTTGCGAACAAGCCGCCAACGTCCCCAGCGCCACCGGCGCCAACTGCCCCGCCGTCATCGGCACGATGACACCAGCGTAACATTACATCGAACACGGCGAGAACTCTTTCGCTCTCGTTCCCACGCTCTGCGTGGGAATGCATACATGATGGGAAGTGGACTTCCTTACCACCCCACTCGGTGATTCTCAACCTAACAACATGCCCGTAGTGTAAAATGTAATCCTCATGAGCAAGCTTGCCATTGGACGAATTGCTGGCATCCTCATCGCGATAACATCTGCGATTGGCGCGGTGGGTCTCACGCAATACGCAATGGCCTACCACGCAAAGTACCAATCATGGATCGTAGACCGTCCCATGCACCTTGCCGTTGATTTGTCGGAGCCAGGCGAATGGACAGTTCCGTTCAAGCAAATCTGCACGGTAGGGCACAGCGAGGACATTTTTCTTCAAATGAGGCCTATCCCCGATACAGAGGTGGCAGTTGAAGAGGCTCTGGCTGACTTGATGGGCAGTGTGTCCATCTACGATGAGACGGGCGGCGAAGTGGCGAGTGCAAGTATCGATGGATCGGACGCGTCGCGGTGGGGCGCCTCGCACGATATCCGACTCTCGGGTCTAGTCCCATTCGCAACCGGCGAATATATGGCGCGGATTACGATTGAGCAGGGCGTTACCGCATTGGCGAACACCGAACAGACGATCTACGCGGCATACGATCTCTGTGGGCTAGAATTGTTGCCCGCGCAAATGGCCGCGTTGAGCGCATTCGCGCTGATGATTGTGGGGTTAATCGCTGCGGTGTGTGTAGTTCCAGGACTGATTCGCTACGGGTTGCGTGTCGACCAAGAGAGTAAACCGCTGAATCCTTCAACTTGACTGCTGCCCTACCACCGCACCCGGTGATTCTCCACCCAGCCGAGCAGCCGCGCAATTTCGATCACATCATCATCATCCGTCTTGACTGTGCCCGAAAAGTACCCGAACATTTGGTGCATGTTTGAGGCGACGACCAGCATGTTCGATTTCGACACGCGCTCATAGAACGGCGTAAACGTAAGGCGTACCTGGTCCGATATCGGCGTGCGAATGGTCCACGGTTGCGTGTAGTCGCGTTTGTCGTATTCCCACACCAGGTCTTCGCTGACCTTCGTTAGACGGCCGTTCACCGTGAACGCGTTTTCCGTTGCACTGGTTCCATCGGTCCATGAGCCGCCGAGGTTCAATCCAACGGTGCGTCCATCTTCGACGCCTGACCCAGCGCCCCACTGCCACGCCGTTTTATAGGGCCAGATGCCGCGCACGCGGTCGAGACACGCAAACGAATTACCCGAATCGAACTCGATTGACGCCGGCCCAAAACCCACTTCGCCCTGCGCTGGCAAGCATGCGTGCTTCGACGTATACACAAACTGTTTCGGGCTCCAGGGAATGACCACGTTGCACGATTCTTGGGAGAGTGGGTGTTGAATATCGAATCGGGCGTCGAGCGTAGTGCCTCCGATTTTGGCGCGCGCGATGTGAAGTTCGGTAGAAGCCCCCGTCTGCCGGAAAGATAACTGCATCGCACGCGACTCAAACGTGGATTCGTGATCGGAGACCGAACACCCCCGACCTAGAGGCGCAATCGACACCGCTTCGTGAAAGCGTTTCCGCTCGAAATCCATTACATAAACAATTGCCTGGGCCGCATAGTCGAGGTGAGCGATTGTCGCCGAGAAGAGGTGCGTGGGAGACGTGACGCACCAGTACTCCCAGCGCTTCTTGCGTGGATACCGGCCGGAGAGATTTGCGGTGTGCAACGGCGTGCGCGACCAGCCCGTCGCTTCTTCATTAAACTGGCCGTCGGCCGTACAGAGTTCGACCGGCCCGGTCAATTCTCGTTCGATAAATTTCTCGAATACCGCCACGCCCCGACCCTCCGCAGCAAACCGGCATCATAGCACGCGTCTGCAGAAAAGAAACGAACTCGGCGGCAGCCCAACGACAACCTGTTTACCGTGTTCGTTTCGTAAGCGCTATCCGTGCCGATTGTTTCCGACTTCGATTGTGTTCGCTTCCTTCTCCAGCAGTTCGCTTCCCTCTTCAAACTGCTCCACCGAGATGCTGCCGATCACATCGACACTCAGCTTTGACGACATGTTCACGAATCGAACGCCGGTACCATTCGGTAACATCTCCGGCTGTGTAAGCGATTTCCATTTCTTCGCCGGCCTTCCGCCCGACCACATCGTTATCAAAAAAACGTTTGCCAATTCCATCAAGCGATACTCCTTTTGCTGCCCGGCAGGTTACCATACCTGCTAGCGAGGGCGTCCAGACCCCCGAATTGGACATGATAGGCAACGAAGAGTGGAGAATAATGAACATCAGCACGGCAGACTTGACTGACGATCACCGCGACGCTGTACAAGTCGCCGAGCCCATATTTCGAGACTTCGGCGGCAGAACTGCATTCGCCGGTCCGGCGGCAACGGTCAAGACGTTCGAGGATAATTCACTCGTCCGCACTGCGCTCGAAGAACCCGGTGAAGGGCGCGTGTTGATCGTCGAAGGCGGCGCGTCGTTGCGCTGCGCACTCCTCGGCGACCAGCTCGCCGAACTCGGCCACAAAAATGGATGGAACGGCGTCATCGTTCACGGCTGCGTCCGCGACACAGCAATCCTCGCGACTATTGATCTAGGCGTGAAAGCGCTCGCGCCACATCCGTGCAAGAGTGAAAAGAAAGGCCGCGGCGAACGGGATGTTCAGGTCCACTTCGCCGGCGTCATCATCGGTCCCGGCAACTACATCTACGCCGACACGGACGGAATCCTAATCGCCGAACGCGCACTCCTGATTCCAAGATAGCGTCAATCTATCCCCGCTCCCAGGGGGAAGTGAGCGGGTGGCGCCGTGACGAAGAAATGCCTCCTCCCCCTTGACGGGGGCTGATCGCCTGCGTCCGTGATCCCCACGGCCAGACTTGGCTCAATCGGGCCGAACAACGTTGAAGTGATCCAAGTGCGCATAATTTCGATCTCCCCACGGTGTACGTGCGGGTCGACAGGTTTCTCGCTGCCCGCTACACTATGTCGGGATAAGGAGCCCACCGATGAGCAATCAGAACGGCGATGCCGTATGGGATCGCATTCGACAGGAAGTCCGCGAGGCGGCGGATCAGGAACCGATGTTGGCCAATTTCCTTCATGGTGCGGTGTTGAACCATGAAACGCTCGGCGACGCCTTGAGTTATATCCTGGCTGCCGCGTTGGAAAGCCTTACGATTCCGGCGATGGCGCTGCGCGAGATGATTCAAGAGGCGCACGCCGGGGATTCATATATCCTTGATGCTGCTCGTACCGACATTCACGCGGTTTGCGAGCGTGATCCGGCATCGCCCTATTTCTGCGCGCCACTCCTCTATTTCAAGGGTTATCACGCGCTACAAGCCCATCGTGTTGCGCACTACTTCTGGGGTCACGATCGGAAGCCGTTGGCGTTGTTCCTTCAGAGCCGAATTTCGCAAGTGTGGGCAGTCGACTTTCATCCCGCTGCCCGCATCGGCAAGGGTATTCTCATCGACCACGCTACCAGCGTCGTCATCGGCGAGACGGCTGTCGTCGAAGATAACGTATCGATGTTGCACGAGGTAACACTTGGTGGCACGGGTAAGGTGAGCGGCGATCGTCACCCGAAGGTGCGGCAAGGCGTGCTCATCGGCGCGGGTGCCAAAATTTTGGGCAATGTCGAGATTGGCGAAGGCGCAAAGATCGCATCCGGGAGCGTTGTTCTCCAAGACGTCGCGCCGCATACGACGGTGGCTGGCGTTCCGGCAATCGATATGGGTGCGCCAAAAAACGATCGGCCCGCGTTGGAGATGGATCATCGTCTTGTCTACCACGAGGTGCGACATCCCGGCGAGGGCATCTAAGATTTAGCGGCAATCTCACTTACGCAGGCTATGTCTCGCTATACGTAAAATTGTGATCCGCTTGCTCCAAGACGGGTGCCGCGCCATCTTTTTCGCTCACGGTTTCGGGCTTCACTGGCCACGTTGCAGCAATCTCCGGACACGCATAGTGAATCGATCGTTCGGCTGCGGGTGTATACGGCGTGGTGCACTTGTAAAGTAAAATCGTGTCGTCTTCCAGGGCCAAGAACCCATGTGCAAAACCCGGTGGCACCCATAAGGCCATCCCGTTGTCGCCGCGAAGCTCCCTTCCCACCGACTTGCCATATGTCGGAGAACCCCGCCGAATATCCACTGCAACATCCCACGCACGGCCTTCGATAACATGCACTAGCTTGCCTTGTGCGTGCGGTTCGATTTGATAATGCAGCCCCCGCAGAATCCCTTTCGCGGACTTGCTAAGATTGTCCTGCACGAACGTCTCATGGAATCCGAGCGCCTGCGCCGCGGACTCGTTGTACAACTCGGTGAAGTATCCACGGTCATCGCCAAAACGAGGGCTAACCACTTCTAACACCGCAGGAATCTCCGTCGGCGTTATCGAAAACTGATTTGACATAATTTTTTCTTCGACCCCATGCTGCACGGTTTTGGCGTCCCCCGGTGGCGCCAAGTCATCTTCGATTCTAACAGACCCGATCCGGCGTTCGCATTAGTCCGGCTTTATGAAGGCCTCACCTTTTCTAGCGACAGCCCACGAATTGAGCCCGAGTTCGAATCGACCTGTTTCAAT
>JAJDAB010000520.1 GCA_029262095.1 Candidatus Hydrogenedentota bacterium | reverse complement strand
CAAACATACCACGACTCTTGAGAATACTAGGCGGCGAGATCCAGTTGTTGGGCCACGGACGGATCATTGATGATCGCGGTGCGAATCAGCTTGAGCGCGGGCCGGTCTAATTGACGCTTCGTGTAGATTTGGCGTGCCCTGTAGAGGGGGAGGCTGCGATGGCCGCCGTCGTTGGCGACACAACCATTGGTTCAATCCTTTTCCTGTTACCCAGCGTTGTATTCCATCCACCGTAAATATCGGCGCCAGAGAACAGAGCTTGAGTTTTCACGACTCTACAACGTGACCTGTTATTCATATATGTTGTAAACGTATTAGGTATAATGCTTTATATTTTCCAATATGCTGCAACCGAAGTCCGCTGCCCTCGGTCAAATTTTTACCAGAGTTGTGTCAAGAAATTGAGGACTAGAGCCGTTCCTGCGTGGGGTCATGCTGGACCAGCCTTCAGTTCCTCGCCATTGTTACTAGATCGTACGCCACCAAGGAGACACCGGGGATGCCCGAACGAGTAACCAAGTATGACGCCATGTTCCTGTACTGCGACAATGAAGTCGCCGAGATGCAGGTGGCTGCGGCGTCGATTGTAGATGGACGAATCGATTTCGAACGGTATGCGAAATGGGTCGCACCGCGTATAGCCGCGATTCCTCGGCTGTGCCAGATTCCGAAATTCGTTCCACTCAACCTTCGATATCCCGCCTGGGTCGATGTACCCGAGTTCGATCCTATTGACCAGATCGAGCACATTGAATTGGCGGCACCGGGGTCCGACGCGCAGTTCAAAGAATTATTGACTGAAAAGTTTCATCAGCGGCTCGGAATTGAAAAACCGCTTTGGCGCATTCGCATCATTACGGGTCTTGAAGGCGGTCGGTCCGCCATGGTCTTCTACGTTCACCATTGCAACTGCGATGGTGCCGCAGCCATGGAAATATTCAGAGCACTTTATGACGACCCGGAAGAGGCCTATCCCGAGCATGTTCACTTACATCGCGCGGAAGCCTCGGTTAAGAAGCATCCGCCTGTTCCAGTTCGCGTAATCAAGGGACTCATGTCGCAATCCACACGCGATCAGTTGCGTCACGTGTGGCGCTACCTCAAAGCACCGGGCCCCTGGCTTCCGTTCACCAGATCGGTGAGTGGGCGCGTAGGGTTTGCCTGGCGGGACTACCCTATTGATAAGCTGCATACGATTCGAAAGACCTTCGGCGGCACGATCACCGATGTCGGTCTCGCAGCGATCGGCGGCGCGATCGACCGATACGCCGCACGCGAAGAAATCGACGTCAAAGACCAATTCTTCAAAGTAGTTCTTCCAGAGAACGTGCGCGCGACGGAACGATACGGCGAAATGGGCAATGACGTTTCCGGAATTCCAACACTCGTCCCACTGGGTATCGACGATCCAGCAGAGCGCCTGCGCAAAGTCACCGAGTACACGCGTATGGCCAAGGAAAAACGTCTCGGACGTTTCGTTCATGGCGCCCTCAGCGGCCTGATGGATCTCATCCGCCCCGCAGGCACCGCATGGCTCACGGGACTACTGGCGTCCCCAGGATGGATTGGATTCGCGCGGCGGTTTGTGAATACACCGCGTGAGCACGCGATAGTGACCAGCGTCCAGACACCGCGGTCGGTCGTATACAAATTGGATGGCCACGAAATAATCCGGACGTTCCCGATGGTCCCGTGTGGCCTGAGTCTCGGCGTGATGTGCGCGCTTATTTCCTACCGCGACAACTTGCAAGTCGCACTCACTGGCGACGCGGCAACGATTCCAGATATCGAAGGGCTGATGGACGATTTCGCCACGGTGATCGATGAGATGTATGAGGCCGCGCACCCTGCGGTCGCGAGTGCTGTTCCCGAACTCGAAGCGGTCGTCGGGAAATAGAAACGGATTAGCGCATCTCTTGGCCACCGGTAACATTGACGGCCTGCCCGGTCATATAACCCGAATCGTCTGAAGCCAGGAACACCACGACGTTCGTAACGTCTTGGTAGGTGCACCCGCGCTTCATGGGCACTTGGTCAACGTATTTTTGCCGCACTTCGGCCTCAGTGATGCCTTGATTCGCCGCATATTGTTTGTACAGGCTGTTCACCCACAGCGGCGAGTCGAGCAAGTTGCCCGGACATATCGAATTGACTCGCACGCCGGATTCCGCGAATTCTAGGGCCAAACTCTGCGTAACGCCGACACCCCCAAACTTCGATGCGGCATAGGCAGCGTTGCGAAAACTACCCTTCTTACCCGACTTGGAATTGATCTGGACAATTGATCCCCCACCACTTTCCATCATGACACGCGCCGCTTCGCGTGCACACAAGAAATAGCCGGTGAGATTCACATCGATTACCTTGCGCCAAGCAGCGGGATCGATCGACACGGATTCCCCAGAGACTAGAATGCCCGCATTCGAGATCAGTATGTCCAGTCCGCCCAGGTCAGCGACTGCGCGATCAACACCACCCCGGACAGCGTCTGCATCCGTCACGTCGACCGATTCGCCACGAACAGATCGGCCCGAGGCCTCTGCGACTGACTTCGCGGTTGATTGCACGGCCTCAACGTTGACGTCCCAAAGGATGAGATCACAGCCTTCGTTCGCGAGGCGTTCGGCAATTGCGGCACCGAGCCCCTGTGCTGCGCCGGTTACCAGCGCGCATTTGCGTGCTAAACGGGCCATTAGTTTGAATCCATTAGAACGCGTTCCGACTTAATCGTCCACGCGTGGTCCGGACCCAGGGCTTCCGCGACATCCGGACGAACACTGCTCAGTTCATCGAGTGGCGTCAACGGCAAACCGGATACTTGTGGATAGATAACCGTCTTACCCGGAAACCTTGCTTCGAGTAATCCACGCAATCCGTCATGCGCCGCCTCCATACCGCCAACCGCAGCGACGCTAAGATTCGTATCGAGTTCGTGGCCCTGAACTTTATCCAACACCGATTTCATATCCTGGATGCGTGACCCGCTCGTGCCGACAATGCGCACGCCCTTGCACAACGCGCTGAGCGGAATCGGAGCACTCTGCCCAATCGGCACACCCGCAAACACATTCAATAACGCATTCGGCGCGGCGAGATCACACAATCCCGTCACCAAGGCCGCAACAGGCGCCATAGTCACGAGATCGTCATAGCCGTCCGGCGCGAGCGCACGTAACGCCGCTTGTTCCGCTGCGGGATTTTCAAATTTGGAAGAGTCGATGAGTTCGAAACGCACCTCGCGGCGCTTAAGCAATCCAGCAAACCGCCGCGCGATGTGATCGAGCCTCCCGCGATCGAGGTCCGTGGCCACGACAAGTGCTGGACCGTCCGCTCGTTCGAGTGCTCGCTGGACATGCATCTGCCCCATTGGGCCGCCGGCGCCGATGAACAACGCAGTGCCACCCGGTCGCAAGTCATTTCGGTTATGGACGCCCGCGATTCCTTCCAGCGAATCCGCGCCGCCCAGAATCCGAATGCCTTCATAATGGATACGTCCGATATCGAGATTTGGTGACCCATCGTTGGACGGTTGACCGACGAGGTAGAGATTTCCGTTCTTGGCCAAGTGACCAGCCGCGCGTTCCACGGAATCCGGCGTGGGATTTTCAACGATGATGTCAGCGTATCCATCCTGAGACGGCTCTCCGTCGCCCCATAGAAACGGTTTTTCGTCATTCGGTGTCAAGCGATCCGCGACAGTGTAAGCCATCTCTACACATGCCCAAGGTTCGGCAAGTGCGGATTGGCTGAAACCCGTCTTCGAATCGACGGGCAACAGATAGCAGCCTTCGTCGCCATCTAACGCTCGTTCGTCGACATAGCAGTATTGCGCCAATCCGCCGGGGATGAGATATCCAAACGCGAATCCGACGCCCTTGTAATAGATGTCGGCCTGGACAATAAAGCGTTCACCCGGCGAAAACCGGTCTTTCCATTGGTCACCTACCGCTTCGACCGTTGCCGCGCATTCATGGCCCAGCACCGTCGGCTCTGTGGAGAGATCCCGTCCGCGCAAGCGTGGGTGAGCGCCGCCCTGCTTTATGATTTTGATATCCGACTGACACAAGCCAACGGCATCCACCCGCAGCATCACTTCGTTCGGCGCAGGTGGCCGAAGCGGCAACGTTTCGGGTTCGCCATTGGTTCCAATGTTTTCTAAGCCCGCGCCGTGCAATTGCCATGCACGGTATTCCTGTTCATTCGACATGACTTACCAACTTCCTCATCAATTAGGGCATACGGGAGGGACACGCTCCTGCGCGTCCTGATTCGTTTTGGACACGCAGGAGCGTGTCCCTCCCAGTTGCAAACTAAGAATCGCGCCCCGCGATTGATCGCAGGCGATAGTGTTCATCTGGTCGCGTGAATATTCGATCGACGTGGTGGTCTTCCAGGAACCGCGGACCACCCGCCGCATAGGCCCCAACCAAAATGCGCGCCGACTTTTCAGTCATATCAGTACACGACGTGACCGCCTTCGGCGAGTCACCCATCGTAATCAAACCATGATTCTGCATGAGAATCGCCGAGGGCAAAACGCCCTCTTCTTCGATGAACTGTTCCAGTCGTGCTTTCACTTCCCGTGCCAGGACGAGCCCAGGGTCGACGTATGGGACAAACACCGATCGATGTTTCATAGATACGATTTGATCGGGGAAAATTCGCCGGGTGAACGCTTCCTTGGCATTGACCGAGCACAAGATTGCGTTGGTATGCACGGGATGCGTGTGCCCGACAAACGAAAATTCGGGTATTTGGAGCAAAATCGCGTGCAAAAGCGCTTCTACCGAAGGTCTCGGTCCGTTTGAATCGCCGATTACCGCTTCCTGATAGACCCGGGACACGTCGCCATCGCCCGCATTCGGGTCTTCGAGCAACTCCATGATCCTCGGTGTAGAGACTTGGACGAACCCTTCCATTCCAATGCCCGCCATCGTATGACCGGAGGCCTTCACATAGAACGAATCGTCATCAACACGCGCGGAGGTATTGCCCTCGCCCAGCATCGCATAGTCTTTGCCGGGATCGCCGAGGTAATGCGTCATTTCTAGGAGTTTATCGAGCACAGGATTCATAAAATACGTTCCAACAGGTTAAAAGGGCACGAAGGGAGAGTATAACAAGTGGAACGCGAGATACGTGATTCGGTGTTACTTGCGTTTCCGGCTCCAACGGATTTGCCACGATTGCATCCGTTCCGCGATCACCGGAAGAATCGCCCGAATCGCGTCCAGCATTTTGGCCTCCGCGTTGGACAAGTTCGTTCGTTCGGCCAATATCTCGAATTCATCCAAGAGCGCAGTAGCTTCGGCTAACGACACATCCTGAACCCGCCCGCCGTAACCTTTTTCAATCGCGCCGCGCAACTTGCCCGGATCAATAGCTTCGGCATGCTTCAGCAGTTTCTTCGCTTTGATCTCCGTAGGCTCTGAAACGACAGACTTTCGTTGTTGCGACGGTTTTGGATCGGGTTTCGCGACATTCGATCCGAATTGTTTCGTCAGTTGAACCAGCTCCCCATCGCAGGCAGCAACCATCGATTTAAGCTGATCCATGGATGCCTCGAGTTGATCGAGGATGCGATTCCACTTCCGCTCGTTTCCGCGATCAATCTTACGCCGCTCATCGGCGCGGGCGATTTTTACCCGCACCTCATCCAATTGAACGGAATACTCTGCCCGAATGCGTTGAAGCTCCCGGATACGGCGTTCATGGTCCACACGTGTTGGCAAGGCGGTGCCCCCGATTCCCCGTCGTAAGTAGCCCAGTATAACACGGTTACGAGTTTCACTTCTTTCGCCGAGCGCGAATATCACGGAAGAAATTACTTAGTATCGCACCACATTCATCAGCCAGCAGCCCAGGCGACACAGTAGGACGATGATTAAATTGATCGACGTCAAGCAGATTCACGACCGACCCGCACGCACCCGCTTTCGGGTCAAATGCCCCAAAATATATCTCTGGAATTCGCGACAGAATAATCGCGCCCGCGCACATCGCGCAGGGATCTAAGGTGACAAAGAGCTTTGTGTTCTCGAGCCGCCAACTCGATAGATGCTGCGCCGCCTGCGTGATTGCAATCACCTCGGCATGAGCGGTCGGGTCTTGCAACGTCTCCCGCAAATTGTGGGCTTTTCCGATGATGAGGTCCTCGTGCGTAATCACGCAGCCGACGGGGACTTCACCCTCCGCCAGCGCCGCTTCCGCCTCGCGCAACGCGTACTGCATGAATCGCGTGTGACTATCGAACATACTGCTCCCCCATTTTCGAATGAACCCAGGATTCTTTGGGTGTGGCGCTCAAATGTCAACACCGCGCAAAAGGGTCTAGCACGCTATGGTCAAATACTCGCCGCACGGCGCGCCTATTTGGTCAAGTTTGAACGGGTTCTCGACACCCTGTAGAATTCGACCTAAGTTCTTATCCAGAAACCACCTCCGTTGTAACCAGGGCCGTCCGCCACGTTGTACGTATGAACCGAGATACTCCCAAAACAGGCAACCTCGGCAGGGATACTGGCCTCAGCACCTATCTCTCCGAAATTTCGCGTATCCCGCTCCTCTCAGGTGCGGACGAAAAACGGTTGGCCAAAGCGGCGCAAGCTGGCGATGGTGATGCGCGACGAACCCTCATTGTCTCAAACCTTCGCCTCGTCGTGAGTATTGCGAAGAAGTATCTGTACTTCGGCCTCGCCCTACAAGATCTCATCGAAGAAGGCAACATCGGGCTGATGAAGGCCGTCGAACGGTTCGACCCGGAACGGGGTTGCAAATTTTCGACCTACGCGACCTGGTGGATTCGCCAGGCCATCACACGGGCTCTCTCAAATTACGGGCGCACCGTCCGCATTCCAGTCTATGTCACAGACAATGTCGCTCGGTACAAAAAAGTCGCGGACGAGTACTACAAGAAACACGGCAAACGCCCGGAACCGGAAGAAGTCGCAGAAAAACTCGATATTAAGGTCAAAGAAGCCCTGAAACTACAGTCATTCGTTGAAGAAGTGCGCCCACTGGATAACTTGGAGTCCATGAGTGACGACAACGGGCGCGGCATTCCGGAAAGCCTCGAACCGCGCAAGACCGATGAAGCGATTCATCAATTCGAACTCGATCAACAACTGGGCGAATTAATGGATCAATTAACAGACCGCGAAAGAGACATCATTCGTTTTCGGTATGGGCTGACCGATGGCCGCGGGCATACGCTTGAACAAACCGGCAAACGCTTCAAGCTCACTCGGGAACGCATTCGGCAAATTGA
>JAJDAB010000519.1 GCA_029262095.1 Candidatus Hydrogenedentota bacterium | reverse complement strand
CGCCATCGTGCGCAAGCACGAGATAAACGAAGGCTTCCTGGTCACCAGCGCGCTATTCCCACTCACCCTCCCCCCGACGATTCCATTGTGGCAGGTCGTTATTGGCATTTCGTTCGGTATCGTCATCGGCAAAGAAATCTTTGGCGGGGTTGGCATGAACATTTTCAATCCCGCGCTGATGGCGCGCGCATTCCTTTTCTTCGCGTATCCCATTCAAATCTCTGGGGACAAAGTTTGGTCCGCCGTGCCGGTTGACCCGGCGATGGCCGTTGACGGATTTAGTGGCGCCACCTGGATGGCCCGTGCCGCAGACGCAAACGTCGCGGTTGAGGGCGGGTACAAGCTGCTCTCAGAAAACCTGGGCTGGATGGACGCCTTCCTTGGATTCATTCCCGGGTCGATGGGCGAAACATCGACGTTAGCATGTCTGATTGGAGCATCCATCTTAGTCGTTACTCGTGTCGGATCGTGGCGCACAATGGTCGGGTGTGTGACCGGTATGGTCGGGATGTCGCTCATGTTAAATGCGGCTTCGCGCAGCGGAGCTGTTGCGAATCCATTCTTCGACGTACCCTTCTACTGGCATTTCGTGCTCGGCGGCTTCGCGTTTGCATTCGTATTCATGGCAACCGATCCCGTGTCATCCTCGTTCACGAATATCGGCAAATTTGTCTACGGCATGTGCATCGGATTTCTCGGACTCCTGATTCGTGTAATCAACCCGGCATACCCCGAGGGTTGGATGCTTGCAATTCTCTTTATGAACATGTTCGCGCCTTTGATCGACCATTTCGTCGTTGAGGCGAATGTGCGTAGAAGGAAGGCCCGCCTTGCAAACTAAGGGCTCGACATACACGATTGTGTTCGCGTTGATCACGTGCGTGATCTGTTCAGCGGTCATCAGCATCGCTGCGGTGTCGCTAAAGACCCGGATCGCCGACAATCGATTGCTGGACAAGCAGAAGAAAGTGTTAGTCGTTACCGGCCTCATGGAAGACGGCGAGGCAATTTCACCCGAGGAAGTGGCGAACCGGTTCGATGCGAACATCGTCGCACGCGTAGTCGACCTGGAAACGGGCAAGTACGTGCCCGAAGATGAAATCGACCCGAGCACGTTCGATCAGCAAGACGAACTATCTGACCCAGCCCTAAGCCGCGACGCGCCAAAGAACCCAGCGCAAGTCTCGCGCCTACCGAAGCACGCCCAGGTTTACCACGTAATGGACGGCGAGCGCGTGAACAAGATCGTCTTGCCGGTGGAGGGTAAAGGCCTCTGGTCGACGTTGTACGGTTTTCTTGTTTTGGAAGACGATACGAATACGATCGGCGGCATAACGTTTTACAAACACGGTGAAACGCCAGGCCTCGGCGGCGAAGTCGACAACCCCAAATGGAAAGCGAAGTGGGAAGGCCGAAAAGCATACGACGATTCAGGCGAGCCCGCGATTCGCGTCGTGAAGGGCGCAGTCGGCACTGCGGACGTAGATCCGCATAAAGTCGATGCGCTATCCGGTGCGACGATTACCAGCAACGGTGTGAGCTTTCTTCTGGAACTGTGGCTGGGCGATGATGGTTTCGGACCTTACTTGCAAAGTTTTCGTGATGATAACGGAGGCACCGAAGCAGGATGAGTGCATTCGGCAAGGCAGAGCGGCAAGCACTAATCGATCCGCTATTTAACGACAATCCAATCGCGCTTCAGGTGTTGGGCATTTGTTCCGCACTCGCGGTGACGACCACCATGGAAACGACGGTGGTCATGTGCATCGCACTAACGGCAGTGACCGCGCTATCGAGCGCATCCGTTAGCGCAATCCGTCTCTACATTCCGCACAGCATTCGTATCATCGTACAGATGACGATTATTGCGTCGCTTGTGATAGTCGTCGACCAAGTTCAGCAGGCGTACTTATTCGACATCAGCACGCAACTCACGGTTTTCGTTGGCCTTATCATTACCAATTGGATTGTGATGGGCCGGGCGGAAGGGTACGCGATGCAAAATCCCGTGTGGCCCAGCTTTCTTGATGGCGTTGGTAATGGGGCTGGGTATAGCCTGATTCTCCTGGGTACCGGATTCATCCGCGAACTTCTCGGCTCCGGTGCGTTGTTCAAATACCAGCTCTTGTCGCTCACTTCAGAGGGCGGTTGGTATTCGCCGAACGGGCTGATGGTGCTTTCGCCCGGCGCATTCTTCATTATCGGATTTTTCATCTGGGGCTTGCGCACGTGGAAGCCCGATCAGGTCGAGGAGGAATAAGATGGAACACTACCTCAACCTGGCAATCAAAGCAGCATTCGTCGAGAACTTAGCGCTCTCGTTTTTCCTTGGGATGTGTACGTTCCTGGCCTGCTCTAAGAAAGTGGAGACTGCAATAGGCTTGGGCGCGGCCGTCATTTTCGTCCTCGGCATCACCGTGCCGATGAACAACATCGTCTACAATGGCTTGCTGCGTGAAGGCGCGTTGGCGTGGATTCACCCGAGCTTGGAAGAACTGGACTTTGCCTTTCTCGGATTCTTGAGTTACATCGCCATAATCGCGGCGATGGTGCAATTGGTTGAAATGACGTTGGACAAATACGTGCCCAAACTATACGTCGCGTTGGGCGTGTTCCTCCCGCTCATCACGGTAAACTGCGCGATTCTCGGCGCATCGCTATTCATGGTTGAACGTGACTACACATTGGCTGAAAGCAGCGTGTTCGGCCTCGGCGGCGGCGTTGGCTGGGCATTGGCCATCGTGGCATTGGCCGCGGTACGCGAGAAAATGCGCTATTCCAACGTTCCTGCGGGACTTCGTGGCCTCGGTATTACGTTCATCTTGACTGGCCTGATGGCCATCGGCTTCCTCGGGTTCTCCGGAATCCAGTTGTAGAGGAAAGGACATCATGGTTGCACTCGGCACAATTGCACTCGGCATGACTCTGTTCACCGCGATCATTTTATCGCTTGTGGCTGTGCTTCTCGTTGCAAAAAACAAGCTTGTCAGTTCGGGTAACGTCGACATCATCATCAACGACGATCCAACCAAGACGTTACACGTGAGTGCGGGTGGCACGCTCTTAGGTGCGCTAGCCGAGCAGAAGATTTTCATTCCGTCTGCATGCGGCGGTAAGGGAAGTTGCGGTGTCTGCAAAGTCAATGTCACCGGCGGCGGCGGCGCGATGTTGCCCACGGAACTCGGACACGTGTCACGTGGCGAAGCGCGAGAAGGTTGCCGCCTCTCGTGTCAGGTCAAAGTCAAAGAAGACATGAAGATCGAAATCCCGGTGGAAATTTTCGACGTCCGCCGGTGGAAATGCAAAGTCCGTTCGAACCACAACGTCGCGACGTTCATCAAAGAATTGGTGCTCGAATTGCCTGAGGGCGAAGACGTGCCGTTCCGCGCGGGAGGATACATTCAGATCGAATGTCCGCCCTACAACATCCACTACAAAGATTTCGATATTGAAGAGGAATACCGGCCGGATTGGGACCAGTTTAATCTCTGGGAAATCGATGCTGTATGCAACGAGGGCGTCGAACGCGCCTATTCGATGGCGAGTTACCCTGAGGAAAAAGGCATCATCATGCTCAACGTGCGTGTGGCCACTCCGCCGCCGCGCGCGCCCAAAGGCACGCCTCCGGGCATCATGTCGTCTTATATCTTCAACCTGAAACCCGGCGACGAA
>JAJDAB010000518.1 GCA_029262095.1 Candidatus Hydrogenedentota bacterium | reverse complement strand
GCGAGACGCGCGATCGGCACGCGATACGGACTGCAACTCACATAATCCAATCCGACGCGGTGGCAGAACTTGACGGACGATGGGTCGCCGCCGTGTTCACCGCAGATACCGCATTTTAGATCCTTGCGCGTTGCACGCCCGTTCTTCACCGACATTTCGACGAGCTGGCCGATACCGTCCTGATCGAGCTGCGCAAACGGGTCGTTCTCAAGAATACCTTGTTCAAGATACGACGGGAGAAAGCCGCCCGCATCGTCGCGTGAATAGCCAAAGCCCATTTGCGTTAAATCGTTTGTGCCGAAGCTGAAGAATTCTGCCGATTCGGCGATTTCCGCAGCCGTGAGCGCTGCCCGCGGTACTTCGATCATGGTCCCGACCTGAAACTCGAGCTTCTTGAGTTTCATTTTCTTTTTCACTTCTTCGGCGACTCGACGAACAATCGATTCCTGATGCCGCAATTCGTTCACGTGGCCCACGAGCGGAATCATAATTTCCGGTAGAACCTTAACTTTCTTCTTGGTTAAGGTTGCCGCAGCCTCAAGAATCGCGCGGGCTTGCATCTCCGTGATTTCCGGGTACGCAATACCGAGGCGACAACCGCGATGGCCCAGCATCGGATTAAATTCGTGCAGCGCATGAATCCGTTGGCGAATGACGTCCGCGTGAACGCCGGTCTCCCGGGCTAGGTCGCGCACGGCTTCATCCTCAAGTTGCAAAAACTCGTGCAGCGGCGGATCCAACAAGCGAATCGTTACCGGCTTGCCCGCCATCGCCTTGAAGATTTCGACAAAGTCTTTCTTCTGATACGGCAGCAGTTGCATCACGGCTGCACGGCGATCTTCCATGGTTTCCGCGAGGATCATACGGCGCACATGGGTGATGCGTTCGGGCTCGAAGAACATGTGTTCCGTGCGAGCGAGGCCAATGCCTTCCGCGCCGAATGCGATCGCCTGTTTGGCGTCCGCTTTCGTTTCGGCGTTGGTTCGCACGTTGATCTGACGCGCATCGTCCACCCACCGCATGAGCTTTTTGTACCACTTATTCTGGTCTGGGTCGGGTGGGGTCACAGGCAAGCGACCTACGTGCACGGTGCCGCGTGAGCCATTGAGCGAGACGATGTCGCCTTCCTTGATGACTTTTCCGCCGACGCGCAATTCACCTTTTGACGAATTAATCTGCAACGCGCTACATCCGACGATGCAACACTTGCCCCAGCCGCGCGCAACCAAGGCCGCGTGTGAGGTCATGCCGCCTTTCGATGTTAGAATCGCGACGGCTGCGTGCATACCGTGTACGTCTTCCGGCGACGTTTCGTTCCGCACGAGAATGACGGTCTTTCCTTTTTTTGCCCATGCCTCTGCGTCGTCCGCAGTGAACACTACTTGACCAACCGCGCCGCCGGGTCCAGCCGGAAGGCCTTTGGCAAGAATCGGCGCTTTCTTCTCCGCTGCGGGGTCGAGCATGGGATGGAGTAACTCATCGAGTTGTTCCGGGTCGACGCGCATGATGGCCGTCTTTTTGTCGATGCGTTTTTCCTCATGCATGTCGACAGCCATCCGGACCGCCGCAGCGCCTGTCCGTTTACCGGTACGGGTTTGCAGCATCCACAACTTGCCGTGTTCTATCGTGAATTCAATGTCCTGCATGTCTTTGTAATGTTTTTCGAGCTTATTGCGAATCGCAAAAAGTTGCTTGTACGTTTTCGGATTCGCCTTTTCCAGCGAAACATGGTCTTGCGTGTCATCAGTCTTCGTCGCTTCGTTTAACGGCGAGGGCGTACGAGTACCGGCCACAACATCTTCGCCCTGCGCGTTGACCAGCCATTCGCCATAGAATTTGTTCTCGCCGGTCGCAGGATTACGAGTGAAGGCGACACCGGTCGCCGAGCTGTCGCCCAGGTTTCCAAACACCATGGCCTGCACGTTTACCGCCGTGCCCCATTCGTGCGGTATGCTTTCGATGTCGCGATATGAAATCGCGCGGCGCCCATTCCACGATTGAAATACGGCCTTGACCCCGCCCCAAAGCTGCTTTTCCGGGTCATCGGGGAACGATTTGCCGAGCGTCGATTTCACGATGTCCTTAAATTCCGCGCACAAGGTCTTCAACGTCTCTGCGTCTAGGTCCGTGTCGGCTTCGACCCCCATCTTCTCTTTCGTCGCGTCGAAATGATGTTCCAGTTTTTCGCGCATGGACTCGCCGTCTTTTGGTTCGAGGCCCGCTGCTTTCTCCATCACAACGTCTGCATACATGGTGATGAGGCGGCGATACGCGTCATACGCAAACCGTTCATCTTTGCTCTTCGCAATAAGACCGGGTAGCGTCCGCGTGCTAAGGCCAATGTTCAGCACCGTGTCCATCATTCCGGGCATGGACATCCGCGCGCCACTACGCACCGAAATGAGGAGAGGATTCTTGGGATCGCCAAACTTCTTCCCCATGACCTTCTCGACGCGCTTCAGGGCTTTCGTGACTTCGTCCGTCAGCGATTTGGGCAGTTTGCCCTTGTTCGCATAGTAGGCCGTGCATACTTCGGTCGAAATTGTAAATCCGGCAGGAACGGGGATACCGAGGGTAGACATCTCCGCGAGGTTCGCGCCTTTACCGCCGAGCAATTCTTTCATTCCGGCGCGGCCATCGGCCTTTCCATCGCCAAAAAAGTACACTTGTTTCTTGGGCATTGCGTCTTTCTCCCCGCACGGCCTAGAATCGTCGGCGTGCTCTGGTTATCGGGTTTGGCCTGTCGTCCGGTCATTGCGGTGTTCCGAGGAATTCCCAGGGGCGGACCGGCAGGAAGGCGAGATAGTACCGTATAAAGGGCCGCGGTTCAAGGACTTGGCGGCGTCTTGTAGGAGTGGATATGGCGATCAAGCGGTGTGAATGGGCAAAGAATGACCTTGCGGTTCGGTACCACGACGAAGAGTGGGGCGTGCCGCTGCACGACGACCACATGCTGTTCGAATTTCTCATCCTTGAAGGGGCACAAGCCGGACTCAGTTGGGACACCATCCTGAAGAAACGCGACAATTACCGGGAGGCATACGACAATTTTAATCCCGAGATCGTCGCAAAGTACGGCAAACGAAAACAAAACCAACTCTTGAAAAACGAAGGCATCGTTCGGAACCGCTTAAAAGTTGAATCGTCGGTTAGAAACGCTCAAGCGTTTCTGCGCGTTCAAGACGAATTCGGCAACTTCGATACCTACATTTGGGGGTTTATCGGCGGCAAGCCGAAAAAGAACAAATGGAAAACGCTGAAGGAGATTCCTGCGAAGACGGCTGAGTCGGACGCCATGAGTAAAGACCTCAAGAAAAGAGGTTTCAATTTCGTGGGCTCCACGATTTCCTACGCGTTCATGCAGGCGACAGGTATGGTCAATGACCATGTGACGTCGTGCTTTCGGTATAAACAGGTTTAACTGTTTGGAGTTCTGCCTTTAGGCGGTAAAAGAACGCCGCCTAAAGGCGGAACTACGAACCTGATGTGCGCTACCTCCCAGAAAATTTCGGCGTCCGTTTCTCCTTGAACGACGCGACGCCCTCCGTAAAATCATCGGTGTGTGACAGGTGCTTCCGCGTCTCCGGGAATTCCGCCAATGCGGCGGCTTCGCCTTCTTCGATGTACTTCCTACTGTTCGCTTTTGTTGCGCGCACTGCGAGAGGCGCGCCTTCCGCGATCGTCTCGGCGATCGCGATCGCGCGGTCGAGTTGTTGTCCGGCGGGAACGATTTCCTGAACGAATCCACATCGGTGTGCCTCAGCCGCATCGAATTCATCGGATGTCAGCAGATGATACATCGCGTTTCCCCAGCCTGCCCGCTCGACGAACCGGACCGTCGCACCTCCCATAGCCATCAGGCCACGCTTCGGCTCTAACTGCGAGAACCGGCAATCATCGGCGGCAATCACGATGTCGGTCGCGAGCATCATCTCAATGCCCGCGGTGAATGTAATGCCCTGCACGGCGCTGACGATTGGCTTTGAGCTTTTGTTTCGGAGCGCGTACACGTCCACACCTTCATTGGCCGATGCACTTACGCCTTCTTTCATCGCCTTCACAAACTTTGGTAAATCTAAGCCCGCCGTGAAATGCTTTCCGTGCGCGAACAAAACGCCCACCCACAAATCGTTGTTGTCCTCAAGTTCGTTATACGCGACCGTCAACTCGTCAAACATCTTTGGCGTAAGGCCGTTCAATTTCTCCGGCCGGTCTAGGCCCATGAGATAAACGTGTCCGCGTTGCTCAGTTGTGACTTGTCCGTCAGCGTGGCGATCGGTCATGGTCTGCTCCCAGTTCCCGCAAAGTTTGAATCGTAGTGAACAAAGGCCGCTATACTATGCGCCGATCCATCTCTAGCACAACCCGCCTCACAGGAGTCCTTGGTGGTCGAAGTTACCTACACAGACATCGTCGAAACGCGTGATCGCATCGCGGATCGCATTCATCGGACGCCGGTGCAGACCTCGCGAACGTTGAATGATCGCGTTGGTGCGGAGGTGTTCCTGAAATGCGAGAACTTTCAGCGCGGCGGGTCGTTTAAGATTCGGGGCGCGAGCAATTTTCTGTCGAGGCTCTCCGACAAGGAGCGATCACGCGGCGTGGTCGCGCATTCGAGCGGAAATCATGCACAAGCGGTCGCGATGGCCGCGGCGAGCTACGGCGTTCCCGCGCACATCGTAATGCCAAAAGATGCGCCCGAGGTGAAGAAAGTCGCAACGGAGGGTTACGGGGCGACGGTCACGCTGTGCGAACCGACAATGGCCGCGCGGGATAAAGCTGCGCAAAAAATCATCTATGAGACAGGCGCGACACTCGTCCATCCTTACGATCATCCCTTTACCATCATGGGCCAAGGCACCGCTGCGCTGGAGCTGATGGAAGACGTACCAGGACTTGACGTTATCCTGTCGCCGGTCAGCGGCGGCGGCCTTGTATCCGGCACCGCCATCGCCGCTCGCGGACATCAGGGCGATACGCGCGTAATTGGTATTGAACCACAACTCGCGGGCGAGGCCGCTGAATCACTTGAAGCCGGTGAATTGCGTTTGCGTGATTCGGGGCCGACGATAGCCGACGGGCTCAAAGCGACGCTAAGCAAACTGACCTTCGGAATAATTCGCGAGTTGGTCCACGACATCGTATTGGTGACCGAAGAGCAAATTATCGAGTCGACTCTATTTCTGATGGAACGAATGAAACTCGTTGCAGAACCTTCGGGGGCAACGGCGCTCGCGGGTTTGCTGTTTCACCGAGACCGTATACCCGGAAAACGTATCGGTGTGA
>JAJDAB010000517.1 GCA_029262095.1 Candidatus Hydrogenedentota bacterium | reverse complement strand
TTCATCCTCACATCCGCCGAAGCCGGGTACAGCAAACCGCATCCAGTGATTTTCGAAGAGGCAACAAATCGGCTTGGCCTATCGCCACAAGAAGTACTTAACGTCGGCGACAGCATTGAAGAAGACGTGCAAGGTGCCATAGCCGCAGGACTAGAAGGCATCCATCTCGATCGAAATGGACATGGAGACCCAATTCAATCGCTTAAAGAATTGACTAGCCTAATTCGGCCACAGATGAACTCGGATTGACACAGATGCTTAGTGGAATCTTGGTGTACTTCGTGTCTTTGTGGTGCATCATTCCTCGGGAATGGAGGCGGGCCGAGCATGCGCGATGGCCAGTTCCTGCGCCAGATTCTTAAGCTGCATCTCCAACCGCGAAATCTTGACACTGAACTGCAGACACAACGCAAGCACAAAGAAAATCCCAAAGAAAAAGAGGGTCGACGACGTCAGCCCCGCGCCGATAAACGCCGTGATACGTTCGAGGAGGCCGTAGTTGAGGCCGACCACGAGAATAGTGACTCCGGCCGCGATCCAAAGGACTGAGTATTCTTCCTTCAATCGACGGCGGCGCACCAACTCGATGATGGTGACAAGTAGCCCGATGCCGCACACGGCAGCCAGCAGTTGTTGGCGTGGGTCAATCATGGCGCGCTCTCCGTTGCACAATCTCTATCGCTTTCGCAGAATCCATGGAATCTGTACCCTCATTACCCTTTGATTCCCCAAAGCACCAACGCATCCAACGGGCGACGTGCAACGGTTGTGCACCATACAACGGGACGGACCTCCCAAACACGCCAACCACACTCGTCAATGCTCACGCCTAAGCAGGTTAAGCGGGATGTCTAACCCCATCTTGAACAAATAGTACGCGGGCCGCACTCCGGCGTGAATCGATTTCGCATCCGCACTCGCGAACATATCGACCGGCAATTCGGCGATCCGGAATCCATGCCGATGCAACATGACGAGCACATTAACATCCGGATAATCCGTGGGATAAGCGTCGCGGCAGTAGAATTCAATTACGCGGCGGTTCATGGCTTGGTAGCCGCTGGTCGGATCGGTAATCGTCGCGCCCAGTACCGCCGACGCAATCCGGCGGAACAGAATCATCCCCGCCCGCCGTGCGGGGGGAATCACGTAACTCTTCCCCTCCAAGAAACGTGACCCAATGCAGAGATCGATATCCCCGCGTGCAACGCGATCGACGAGCCGTGGGATAGCGGAGGGATCGTGCTGCCCATCGGCATCGAGTTGTACGACATATTCGGCGCCCTCGCGTAGCGCGTACTTATATCCTGCTTGCAGTGCAACGCCGTAGCCCATATTGGATGGCATGCGGAGAACCGTCGCGCCCGCGGACCGTGCGCGTTCCCCCGTGCCGTCGCTAGAACCATCGTCGATTACGACGACGTTCGCCCCCGAAGCGACCCCGCGCACTCCAGCAATGACCTGCTCAATGTGCGCTGCTTCATTAAAGGCCGGCAACAAAATTGTAGTGCCGGAAACCATGCCCGCAGTGTACGTCCAGGTCCACAAACCATTCAATGCGGACGCGGTACTATTCGAGGATTGGACGCGATTCCCACGTTTTGTCCTGGAGCAGGCCCGCCTGACCAGGCCGTGTAGCGATGACAATGCGGTCCGCCAGGACATGGTATCCAAATGCGGGGACGGGCCATTGCCGAATCAGGAGGTCGAGAATGGTTTCGACCGGCAAATCGTGGTAATACGCCGGAACAACGGGCAGATCGTGCAACGCTCGTTCCGCTTCCACGCGAATGCCCAGTTGAGTCGTCAGTGACCCGAGCACGGTCCCCAATTCGACCGCACCCTTCGACATGGAAATCGTATCCGATTGTTGATGCGGCAACATCACCGTCGCACGTTTCTTCAAATACTTGCGCCGTGTGCTGTCCAACGCATCCGGGTTCAATAGCTGCGATCCCGACGATCGGTTTGACGCCGCTCGAATGAAGAGGTAATCATCAGCGCTTTCCACGACAAATGAGACGAGCCGCGCCGACTTGAAGATGCCCTCAAGACTGGCGTCCAGCGGCGCGTCGCCGATAGCGAGTTCGCCCGAACGTGTATCAGCGATGAGGTGATCGGGTACCAACGTGATACCGCGCGCATACCCAATCCAAACGAACAACATGTGCAGCGGCAGCCCATTGCCAAACGCGATTCCCTCGGTGTTCCGGTTAAGCGTTTTGGGAATTCGGCCTTGCAACGATACGTTGACAAGCGATTCGTAACCAGGCGGATACACGAAATGGTAGTACGGCCCAAACTCGACCGCGCAGCCGGTCTCGACGGCGAGTCGTGAGGCAACTTGGTCACGCGGCGTTTGGTTGAATTCGAACGGCCCCACGAGCCGATCTTCGACGCCGTTCACTAACACGAGGCCGCCGCCGGTTTGCTCGCCAATAAGCCGTACGGCATACCCAAGTGTTGTTTCGTCTTGTTTCATCGTCACGAGGCCGACCGCAGGCGCGGGAATCACTTCCGGGAGCGTGGACTCCGTAGGCGCACCGCCCGAACCGTTGGACGTGCAGCCTGTCGAGGAAACCAGAACAAGGGCCGCAATGTAGAGAACAAAGTGCAGTCGCATGCAACTACTATCCAGATAGATACGTCGAGGTTCCATCGAATTAGGAATAGTAAAATTCGTCCACCGGCGATCGGTGACAACGAGGACAAAGTAACGATCCATCCTTGGTGCGATTGCGAGTCGCATCTTTCACACACGCAACGCAACAGATCGAGTCACATCGCGAACAGACAAGACCGTAGTCCGGACTCACATTTGGGGCCTCTAAGGGCCGCCCCTTGTACTGTCCTTTCGGCCACGGCGGCCGAGCCAACGTCTTTCGGCACTCCATGCACTGGGAACCGGGCTTTTGCGGTGAATAGAGGTTCACGCCCACCCATTCCGGGCCAACGCTCTCAATCGCGAAACAATGGTCCGCCTCGCAGTATGGGCACACGTAGTCTGCCAGCTTGCGGCCCACAATTTTCGGATTGGCGCGCACCGCGAGACCGATCTCTGTGCCTTCGAGGGGACGTAAGTCTTGCATCGCGATAACCAATTCGTGTTGACAGACGTTGCAGTTCAATTGAAACGATCCGCGCTGGGCACGCTTCTTCGGCGATTTCGGCCGGGATCGCCAAGCCAAAGTCATTATAACGATGACCAAGCACCCGCCAAATCCAGCGGCCGCCGGGATCGCCCATTCCGGTAAATTTTCCATTACTGCGTCAACACTCTGAAATTCCTTGCGAACGTTTCGTATCCAGCGGCGTAGCCGGTACTATACTCGAATCATGTACACAATCGCCCTCTTACTAACGTTGTCCGCCGCCGCGCAAACCCCGCCACCGGATCTACCGAAACCGTTGAAGCCCGGCGAAAAAACGTGCGCGTTCAAGATCGAAGATCAATGGGTCTTCGGACGCTTCTCCGAAAAGGAGGTCGACTTCCATCAAGGAAAGGGCTACTTCGAAATCGACGATCCATTATCTGACTCACCAGGCAAGAGAAATTATACGTTCGAAGATTTCGAAACAGAATCTGAGTACGGCAACGAGCGTAAACGCAATCAGCGATATCAGAAGAGATCGGCTGAGTGGCGAGAAGAGAACGGGTATGTACAGGTGGAGCATCCCAGCGGGTCCAAGGCTTGGGTGACGAGTGATGTCGTCGAGCGATCAGGACGTGCGCGCACGGCAGCGCTAAACGTCATTAAACAGCGTGAAAAAGGTGATTACGAAATCGCAATTGTTCCCGCCACCGCAAACACCGTGACCGAGACTGCGGAGCAACCCGGAATGCTTCAATTGTGGGGGCCGCAAGCAGCCGTCGGATTTCTTGGCCTTGTTTTGATGGGAATCGTAGCGAGGATATTCATCTTTACCGGCGAAGGCGACTGGCAGAAGATCGAATAGTTAAAGTATATGGAGTGCGGTGGCTTGCCACCGCTT
>JAJDAB010000516.1 GCA_029262095.1 Candidatus Hydrogenedentota bacterium | reverse complement strand
GTCTACGCGCGGTCAGCAACAGACGAGGAGGTCCACTTACTCGAGCGGAGCATCAATCGGCTTAGGACACAGTTCGGCGCGGACGAGGATGCTGCGCAGGAATACGTAACGGTGGGAGAATATCGGCCGACTGCGGAACTGGACGCCGTGGAATTAGCGTCCTACGCGAGCCTGTGCCTCGCACTCCTCAATACCGATGAAGCATTGACTAAGGAATAGCGAATTGGACCCGCTACAGGATCATCAACGACTTACAACGCGTCGGGCATTCCTCGCCAATTGCGCCACCGGCCTCGGCACGGCAACGCTCGCGTCGCTATTTGGAAACGATCAGGCGTTCGCGGCAGTACCGCGTGGCACGCGCGAAATGGGTTTGCCTGACCTACCGCACCATCTGCCACGCGCCAAAAACGTCATCTACATGTTCCACAACGGGGGACCGACGCACGTCGACATGTTCGACTACAAGCCGCTGCTCAAGAAAATGCACGGAAAGCCTGTACCGGACGAATACATCGCGGACAAACGGTTTAGCACGATGACGGGGGAGGCCAAGGGCAAGCTGTTGCTCGAGCCAATCGAACCGTTCAATCAATACGGCGAAAGTGGCGCATGGGTCAGTGACCTCATGCCACATACCGCAAAAATCGTCGATGATCTGTGTTTTGTGAAGAGCATGCACACCGAAGCCATTAACCATGCACCCGCCATCTCGTTTTGTCTGAGCGGTTCGGAAATGCCGGGGCGGCCAACGCTCGGCGCGTGGTTGACCTATGGCCTCGGTAACGAAAACGCGAATCTACCCGCATACGTCGTACTCACTTCCGTGAGCAAAGGTACCACCTGCGGACAAATATTCTACGACTTCTATTGGGGTTCCGGATTCTTACCCTCGCGTTTTCAAGGCGTAAAATTTCGCGGCGCGGGCGACCCCGTGTTGTACCTCTCCAATCCGGATGGCATGAGTAGCAGCGTTCGCCGTGGCTTGTTGGATGACATCGCCGCTTTAAATGAAATGAAACTTGAACAGTCTGGCGATCCAGAAATTGAAACCCGGATTTCCCAATACGAACTGGCATTTCGCATGCAAAGTTCTGTGCCGGAATTAACGGACCTTTCGGAAGAACCCGATCACATCCTCGAAATGTACGGCCCGCAGGTGCAAGAGCGCGGCACATTCGCGCACAACTGTCTGATGGCCCGTCGTCTAGTCGAACGCGGCACGCGCTGCGTGCAAGTCATGCACGCGGGTTGGGACCAACATCGCAGCCTGACCACCGAGCTCTATACGCAATGCGAGGACACGGACCAACCGGCCGCGGCATTGGTCCAAGACCTGAAGCAGCGCGGGCTACTCGACGACACGCTCGTGATTTGGGGCGGCGAATTCGGGCGAACGCCCTTCCTCCAAGGCGATATGAATGACCGCCCCCAGTGGGGACGCGACCATCACCCCTACGTCTTTACCAACTGGCTCGCCGGCGGCGGAATCAAACCGGGAATTACCTACGGCGCATCCGACGATCTCGGCATCAATATCGCGGAGAAACCCGTCCACGTCCATGACTTCCAGGCAACAATCCTGCACCAACTCGGCATCGACCACGAACGCTTAACGTATCAATTTCAAGGCAGACATTTTCGTCTGACGGATGTTCATGGCGACGTTGTTAAGGAATTGCTGAACGAGGTGTAAGGGAAGCGCATATGGAGTGCGCAAGCTTGCTTGCGCTTTCAACGAGGAAGCGCGCCCGTGACTGATTAGTCGATATCCGGGTTCATCAAGGCAATCCTGTTGAGAAAAGCGGTAGCAAGCTACCGCACTCCAAAACACTCGAATTTAAAATACTTCCGGGTTCACGCAATTCGGCGGCACTTGGCCGTTGAGGCGGGCGACGATATTCTCGGCGGCAATCGTCGCCATCTTCGCGCGGGTTTCGAATGTGGCGCTGCCTAGATGGGGGATAATGACTGCGTTAGGGCATTGATCGAGGCCTCGGGCGAGTTTCGGTTCTTCTTCGAAGACGTCGAGTGCTGCACCTCGAATGGTTTCGTTGTGCAACGCTTCGACCAGTTCGGCTTCGTTCACCACCGGGCCACGCGACGTGTTAATGAGATAGGCGGAATCCTTCATCGCTGCGAATTCATCTTTGCCGAACGAATGCCTTGTTTCGTCTGTGAACGGGCAATGAATACTTAGAAAATCCGACTTCTTCAACAGCGTTTCTTTATCCACATACGTCGCGTTCAGTTCCGATTCCAGTGCGGCGTCTATGCGATTGCGATTGGTATAGAGAATCGGCATCCCAAAACCCTTAGCCCTCAACGCCACCGCTTGGCCGATTCGCCCCATACCGAAGATGCCCAGCGTCTTCCCGTGGACATCCGTTCCCAAGAATTGGAGCGGTCCCCAGCCTTTCCACTGCCCATCCCGCAGATAGACCTCGGATTCGGGAATCCGGCGTGCCGCCGCGAGGAGCAGCGCCCAGGTCAGATCAGCGGTCGTGTCGGTGAGGACGCCCGGTGTGTTCGTGATTGGTACGCCCCTCCGGGTCGCTTCCACTAGGTCAACGTTGTTGTATCCGACCGCCATGTTCGCGACGATTTTTAGCTCCGGCCCCGCCGCGTCGAATGCTTCCGCATCCATCCGCTCTGTAAGGATGAGGAAGATGGCTTCAACGCCACGTACCTCTCGCAGGAGATCTTCGCGCGGAATCATCTCGTCGCTCGGGTACACACCGACGGCTTCCTCGCCAAAGGTGTCGTTCAAAATTTGGAGGCCAGCGTCAGGGATACGGCGCGTAACAAAAATGCGGGGCATTACTAAATCCTCTTTCTTTTGTCATTCCCGCGAAGGCGAGAATCCAGGACACTCAATGCAATGCGTTTGGTCTTACGCTTGCGCCCAAGCCTGAAACAATTTGTGCTTCGATTCCGCAATGATCATTTCGGAGATATCGCCGGGCATCGGTTTTATTTCGAAACTAACAATTCGTGGATTTTCTTCTGAAAGATACCCGGACGCGAGTAGTGCTTGAAGATACTCAGTAAGTTCGGGCACATCATTACGCGTGCCGGGCGCCCCGAAGTACGGATGGTTATCGCCATACGCAGGATGATCCGAGTCGTCCATCGCGCAATTCCCGATGTGCGCGTGGACAAGATGATCTCCAGCCAACTCGATAGCGAATGCGGACGCTTCATCCAACAGTGGCAAGTGACTGAGGTCCAGCATGAGACCAAAACCGGGGTATGACTCCCGAACGGCTTCGGATACCGCGACTGCGTCCTGTGTAGGACCAATCAGACAATTCTTGCCGAATGGAACCTGATCGAACGTTTCCATCGCCAAGCCGAGTCCGCGTTCTTCTGCGGCTGCGCACAATGTGTTCAATGATTCCACGAGCCGCTCGCGCGCCGCAGCTTTATCCTCGCTTACCGGACCGCTGAGGACGGCTGCCGACCGCGCTTCCAGTTCGGCGGCCTGATCCAACCCCGCGACGACAGCGTCAATAGCCTTCTGCCGCTCCGCTGCATCGGGATGATTTAGGTCTAGGTTACCGCCAAGGAGTATCGGCTGCGCCCCGAAGCACAGCGTCGTGTTCGTATCTTTGGCCAAGTCGCGCACTTCGCGACGGGTGGCCGCGTCGTTGATCGAAGTGATCTCTACGACGGCGAAATCCTCGTCGTCCGCAAATTTGCGAATGGTCTTTAGAATCGGGCCGTCTCCGCCCATGCATTGCGGGAAAAGCATGAAGTGGACGAAACCCACGCGCATGTAATCGGTTAGCGGTTCGTTCATTCCAGGTTCCCACGTAAAGGGAGGGATGCACTACCGCACGTCCAGATTGAATCATGGACACACGAGAGCGTGTCCCTCCCGATTGGTCTTCAATACTCCGAGCACTGCTATCTTAACCGAAACGCACCTGGCTTGATCAACATGCGGTATACTCTCCGTCTGGGTTGATTAGGTACTGTTCTGAGGGAGGTTTTCCGAATGTCTATGCGTCTGGGTATTTACGCTTCAGCGGTTTTGTTCGCGCTCGTTTCCATTCCCGCATTCGCTGCGGATGATCTCGGCTTGCCCGTTGCGGAACCGGAATCCGTCGGCATGTCGTCTGAAAAACTCGATATGCTTCCGAAGTCACTCGGCGCGTTCGTGGACAAGGGTCAGCTCCCGGGCTTCGTGACTGTCGTCGCACGGGACGGAAAGGTTGTCCATTTCGAAGCGTTCGGCAAGCGCGATGTAGAACGTGAATTGCCGATGGAGAAGGACACCATCTTTCGCATGTACTCCATGACGAAACCAATCACGGGTACGGCCATCATGATCCTGGTTGACGAAGGAAAATTGAAGGTTACGGACGAAGTGTCGAAGTATCTCCCTGAGTTCAAGGAGATGACCGTTCTCGAAGTCGCTGAAGACGGATCGACGAAGATCGTTCCCGCCCAAAACGCGATGACTATTAAACATCTTCTGACGCACACCAGTGGATTGATCTACGGACTGTTCGATGGCGGTCCGCTAGGAAAGATGTACGACGATGCCGGAATCAACCCCGATGGCGCGAGCGGAGTGACCCTCGAGGCGTTTTCCAAAGCGGTCGCGAAGATGCCATTGAAAGTTGAGCCAGGTTCGAAATGGCACTATAGCGTCGCTATGGATGTCCTCGGCCGGGTGGTGGAAGTCGTTACGGGGCAACGATATGGCGACTTTCTGGAAGAACGGATTTTCGAGCCGCTCAACATGAAAGATTCCGGGTTTCAGGTGCCATCCGACAAGGCTGACCGGTTCGCCGCAAATTATGGCCCTCAAAATGGCGGCATGACGCTGCTCGAAGACCCGGCCACAAGTCCGTACTTGAAGGAGCCGAGTCTCGATTCGGGCGGCGGCGGCATGGTCGGAACGGCATCGGACTATCTGCGCTTCGCTCAGATGCTCCTGAATGGTGGGGAGTTGGATGGTGTGCGGATTGTGAGTGAAGCGGCCGTGCGTGAAATGACGACCGATCACCTTGGTCCTGAATTCGGCAACGCGCCCCTCGGTACCATCGGGCCATTTCCCTTCGATGGCATTGGTTTCGGATATACCGGCGCGGTCGTAAAGAAAGGTATGAAGCAAACCATCTTCGGTGGCGAGGGTGAATACTCCTGGGGCGGCTACGCCAGCACCGATTTCTGGATCGACAAGAAAGAAAAGATTGTCGGAATCGTATTAACCCAACTAATCCCGACAGGCACGTATCCCACTCGCATTGTGATGCACAACGGCACGTACGCCGCAATCACGGAAAGCTACGCCGCTGAAAAACCGGGTGACTAAGTAATCTGTGGGAGGGCCAAGTTCCACCTTGGCCGGGAAATTCATTTCTACACGTCGTACGTTGACGCGGCAGTCGCGCCTCCTCGGCCGGTCCAGTTGGTGTGAAAAAACTCGCCCGCAGGTTTGTCCACGCGTTCGTAGGTATGCGCGCCGAAGTAGTCGCGCTGGGCTTGCAAGAGGTTGGCCGGTAGTCGGTCGCAGCGGTAGCCATCGTAGTAGGCAAGCGCGCTGCTCAACGCGGGTACGGGAATGCCCATCCCTACAGACGCCTGAATCACACGCCGCCACGCAGGCAGTGCAGTCTTCACGGCATCCGCGAAAAAGGGGTCCAACAAAAGGTTGGTGAGATCCGGATTCTTCTGGAATGCCTCGCGAATCTTGCCCAAAAACGCCGAACGAATAATACAGCCGCCGCGCCACATCAGCGCGATGCCGCCGTAATTTAGATTCCAGCCGTTCTCCGCCGCCGCCGCGCGCATGAGTTGATAACCCTGGGCGTAACTCACAATTTTTGCAGCGTACAACGCTTGGCGAAGGTCGTCGGTAAATGACTCGCGGTCGCCGTCGAACGCATTGATGTCCGCGCCCAATACGTTCGCAGCCTCAACTCGTTCATCCTTGATCGCGGATAGGCAACGCGCAAAAACCGCTTCACCAATCAACGTGAGCGGTTGACCCTCATCAAGCGCCGAAACAACGGTCCATTTACCCGTTCCTTTTTGCCCCGCTTTGTCCTGGATGATATCGACGACATGGTTTCCGTCAGCATCGATATGCGCAAGGATGTCGCGTGTGATCTCGATCAGATACGAATCCAGTTCGCCTTTGTTCCACTGCGCGAAGACATCGTGCATCGCAGGATTGTCCATACCGAGCCCCGCCTTCATCACGTGATACGTCTCGCAAATCATTTGCATGTCACCGTATTCGATGCCGTTGTGTACCATCTTGACGAAATGACCCGCGCCGCCTTCGCCAACCCATTCGCAACACGGCTCACCATCATCCGTCTTCGCGGAAATGGCCTGGAAGATCAGTTTCACATGATCCCAAGCCGCAGGTGATCCGCCCGGCATGATGGATGGGCCTTTCAACGCACCTTCCTCGCCGCCGGAAACGCCCGTACCGATATACAACAAACCCTGCGCTTCCAATTCTTTCGCGCGGCGTATCGTGTCCGGGAAATGCGAGTTGCCGCCGTCGATGACGATGTCGCCGGTCTCGAG
>JAJDAB010000515.1 GCA_029262095.1 Candidatus Hydrogenedentota bacterium | reverse complement strand
AGGCCTCGAAGTATTCATGTTTCTAATGTTTCGAACCCGAACATTTCCCGTCATGCACGCTATCGGTCTGCTAGTTGGTTGGTTCGTTATCGCACCCCAGTTGGTGCTGGAAGAGAGAACGCCGAAGCGCCGCGCGCCCATGCGTTTAACAGCCGTCCACAAAATAAGTATCGTCACCCTCGTCGCAACCCTAATAATCGGCATGTTCGCGTTGCGTGTCTTTCGAGGACAATTCGAGACTGCCGCCTCTGTTAGCGAAATCGAAATCGATTTGGCGGAAAGCGTGCGATTCGCATTCGAGGGAGGCGGCGAACTTGGATACTCAAAATTCGTCTTCAAAATCCTTGAGCTTGTGCCGGAAGAACACGGGCACATGCATGGACAATCCTACTACCGGCTCTTGTTCGTGCCGATACCACGCTCGGTATGGCCGGAAAAGCCACTTAATTCGCAACGAATTGTCGCCCAATGGATTGATCCTGACGCTGTAAGCATCCAAACGACCCCCGTCGGGATTATCGGCGATCTCTACGTCAATTTCGGTAGCTGGGGAATATTAGGGATGTTGGTGTTCGGATACGCGTTCGGGCGTCAAGATCGATCTCCACAGATCGCGTCAGCCATATTCTTGGGCGTCTCGTTTTCCATGGTCTTCCACCTTACCCGAGGTGCGTTTACGAACCCCCTACTGGAAATGGGCGTTTCTTTCCTCGTGGCAAGATCGGTTGCCCAATACTTGAGCCGAGGAACCAGTGCACCATACGATCAGGAATCCGCTATTCATACGGTTCAACAGAACAAGATGGCGCCGACGATTCATTCAATTATAGAATAGAGCCTAAACGGGTCTGGAAAACATTTCTATGAATAAAGAAGTCGACAAACAGCCGGAGGACATCAGAATACTTAGTGTTCTCCAGCTAGTTGGGCATCCCCGGGATTCCAAACGCGTTGCAATGTTGAAGGAAGCAGGGTTCGATGTTGAGGCGGTTGCGTTTGAACGAGAGTACCATTCAGGTCGCTTACCAGAATGCAACGTCGAGTCTTTGGGCAAGATTGCGAACGGTCGCTATTTACAACGAGTTCTCAGGATGGTCAGCTCCATGCCTGCGTTACGTCGCGCCATCCGGCGGAATGACCTGGTGTATGCCTCTGGTCAGGACGTGGCCATCATGGCCCTTGTTGCCAGCTTGGGCGTGCGAAAGCCGATCATTATGGAAATCGGCGATATACGTGAGTTACAAGTTGCTCGTGGTCTGAAGGGCCTCTTGATTCGATACTTCGACCGGCGTTTTGTCAATGCGTGTTCATTCTTGGTCGTGACCGCTCCGGGATTTGTCGACAACTACTATCGCAAGTGGTTACGATCATCTGTTCCTGCGATGGTGATCGAGAACAAAGTTGAGTCCGACTTCGTAGATGAGATCCGATCCGCCGAACACTCGACGCGATTGGAAGGAAGGCCTCTCATTGATCGACCTCTTCGTATCGGGTACTTTGGCGGATTGAGATGCGAATGGTCGTGGCGTACACTCGCCGCGTTTGCGAAAGCACGCCCAAAAGACGTCCAAATCGTTCTCGCGGGCATGGTGATGAATCCCTCGGATCTAGAGCAACAAGTCGGTCAATACGACAATATCGAATACTTGGGCGAATACAAATCTCCTCAGGATTTGCCATCGCTGTATGGCAACGTCGATTTAGTCTGGGGTTGTTATCAACACATTGGCCCGGATGATTGGAATCTTCGGTGGGCGAGGCCGAATCGCTTCTACGAGAGTTGTGCCTTTCAGGTACCGCTAGTGTCCCGCGCAGGCTCGTGCGATGCGATCGAAGTTGAGCGGCTCAATATTGGTCTAATCATCAATGATGAAGGTGTTCAACGGGTAGTCGACGCGCTTTGTGAGATCACGCCAGAACAACTCGAAACCTGGAAGGAAAATATGACGAACCTGCCGCGGCGCGTTTTCGCCTATACCACTGAGATCGAAGAACTAAGAACTGTGCTTCTAGACGTTGCACGCAAACGTGGAGAAAACGCCGCAACCTAATGCGGTCGAAAAGGACTTCTTCAGTGAATGTCGATCTCGAAACGGAAATTATAGATTGCCCGTATTGTGGCCGATCCGATGGCGTACCATGGGCGGAAGAGAATGGATTTACGGCCGAGAAGTGCGGTGAATGTGGACTCGTTTACGTGAATCCCCGCCCCAACCAATCGCTGATACAGCAAGCGGTAAAAACTGGCGTACACAGTGACGTCGATCACGGAAGAACCGCCGTTACCCGGCGAGTCGTTTCTAAGGTCGCGTATTACAAGAAGATATTCTCTTCAATGTTCGATGACGTGTGGCGCGATACGACTACGATCACGTGGCTTGACGTGGGCGCAGGGTATGGTGAAATCGTTGAGGCCGTTGCCTCGCTCGCACCCACAGGAAGCGAAATCGAAGGTATCGAACCAATGCATCCGAAAGCCGAACACGCCCGGGCGCGTGGACTCAACATCAGTGAAAAATATTTACATGAAGTAAGGGAGAAATTCGATTTTGTCTCTCTGATCAATGTCTACTCTCATATCCCGGATTTTCGACCGTTTCTGAAAGACGTTCAGGCCGTCTTAGTCGATGGCGGTGAGTTTTTTCTTGAGTCAGGCAACATTGGCGACCTCATTGATAGCCGGGAAGTACCGACAGAATTGGATTTACCGGACCATCTTGTTTTCGCCGGCGAAAAACATCTCACCGGATGCTTGACCGACGCCGGGTTCACAATCGTATCGGTAAAGAAACTACGAAAAGATGGGCTCGTAAACTTCGCAAAGAACATTATCAAAAAACTGATGGGGCGATACGTAATGCTAGCTATCCCATACACATCGAACTATCGCTCGATCTTGATTCGGGCAAAACTAGACGTTGTCCCATAGGAGCCGCTGCAATATGAGCCACCAAGAATACCAGGTCTGTACGAACTGTGTGATGGATACTTCAGACTCCGTGATCACATTCGACGAAAACGGCAGGTGCGACCACTGCCAAAATTATTACGAGAATATCCTTCCCAACTGGCACACGGACGAGCGGGGCCGCGCGGAGCTAAATGACATTGCCGAGCGAATTAAGCAACAAGGCAAGGGAAAAGACTTCGACTGCATCATGGGCATGAGC
>JAJDAB010000514.1 GCA_029262095.1 Candidatus Hydrogenedentota bacterium | reverse complement strand
CGATCGAAGTCTATTCGCAGGACGACCACGTTGAAGAACCGCTGCAGCAACCCATAGTTCCCCTTAGGCTTGACGCCGGAGGCTTTTTCTACCGTGTAGACATTATCGCCTCAGGGACTCCATTTGGTCCGGACACGAATTGGGAGCTTCGAATCGGTGCGCCGCAACAGGAAACGTTAAGGTTTCGCATCATGAGCACCGATCCCGAGAACACCTGGGAGTTTGGAAGTTCGATCCCTTTCGCCGTTCTTCCCCGGTGTTGGAGTAGTGACGTTCCCCTTCCAGCAAACCGTCAACTGCTTGTGCGTTGCAACCGTCAAGCGTTCTCAAAATACGAAACCGACGATCCGATCAGCTATATCCCGCATTTCCGTTTTACGGCGTTGTATCGTGGTTCGGTTCACGTTCCCATACGGCTTCCGTACAGTGACGATGTCCAGAAAACGCTGGTCCAATACGACCAAGCGCCGCTCACGGCTACGAATCCGTTGGCCTATACACACAACGGGACCTTGGACCAAGTCCAAATAGATAATGCGACCGCGGACCAAAGTCTCGACACACTCCACGAATTCAAGGTCGAACTGGGCGACAGGCGTTTCCGGTTGCCACGTTTGGGCTTTGGAGATCACATTGCCGCGCTGGGGTTCGTTGAAGACCTAGCTGGAGGCCTTCCGGAAGTATTGCAAGCCGACTTACCCTGGAAACTTACGCGAGACTTGCGAACGGTACCGGGCCCGCCGAGGACCGATACTGAAGCCAAACAGCTTCGTTTCCGGTATGGACTCACGTACAAGATTCTCCCGTATTGGCGCAGGGTTCCCGTCGGCCAAGTTCGTATCGAGCGCAACCCGGAGTGCCCTCACCGTATCGGCGGCTTGACCTCGCGTAGGACGGGCGGCGCTGGCAACATCGGCGAGAAATACGTACTCGAAATCCCGGATGTCCCGGCGGATGTGTATCCACTTGCGCGCGAATTGCCACCGACCGAAACGAGGAATAGTGACTACTCCGGGGAGAATGCCGACGGACAGGACGCCCCAGCGCCATTAGTGCTGATGTACACCGAACGCGATGATGTCATTGATCCCTTGAATCGAATACCCAAGTTTCGTTTTCGCGTGCGTCCCCCGTCCGTCGATTTTGAGACGTTTGAACGGTGGTGGGGCGATGAATACGCCATCAATGAATCCGCGTTGCGCACGCTACGATGTGAGTACCAGCGCGTCGTCGCCGCACAATCTGAGGGCGAAGAAAATCGTACCGCGATGGACGACCCTGCTGTGTGTGCACTGGTGTTGGCGCTGCAGCGATGGAATTGGGAGGAATACCGCTGGGATCTAATAGCGCACGAAATCGCGGAAGGCGTAGTGTTATTGGACAAGCCCGAAAAGACAATCGATAAGAACCGCAACCATTTGGATGTGGAAGTCATTGCATTTGGCGAAACTGCGGAGATCAATATTCCTCGTAACAAACCGACTGCGCATGTGATCGTGCCTAGAATAGAAGAAGCCGAAGTGTATCGCCTGCAAGTGTTCGCGGCGGTTTCCAAACGATTCGTTCAAGAAGATGGAACACCAGCCTCGCGAGATACGCGCTTTGCGCCAAATCTATTTCGGCCGAGTACCAGCGGAGACAGTTTTATAAGCGATGCCTATCAAAATTACTTGCTACTGAAACCTTGGCAGATGCTCTTCGAAACGCCTAGTGTGATGATGCCGACGGATGACCAACTTTATCGCGCGCTTCGCGTATGCGTATCCCGTCAGGACACCGCTGAAGTGTTTCTAGGCCCAGCGTACGATGGCGATTACGACCTTGATCCGAATTGGGTGCTGGAAAGTTTCCGAAATGTCGCGCTATGCGATGTGCTCAAACAACCTTGGTGGTGGCAAGGCCGACCGATCCCGCGGCCGCTCGACACGTATCCGTTGGACGAACTGCGAATTCCCGTAAATGCCCGTCACCTCAAGACGCCATTGGATACTCGGAACGGTATTGATGTGAATGAGCGCATGTTGGAATGGGAAGTGCCCGCCTTTGCCGACATTAGCGACATTTCCGACGTGCATTCGCGGCGTGTGTCATACGTGTGGTATGAGCACGCGGCACGAAGAATAGTGGAAGTGGATCCGGAAAAACGCGTTAAGTATCGAAACCGACCATTGCTCGTCGACGAAAGTCTCATTGACCTCCGAGCTCACTACAATCGGTATGGCCTGCGCGCGATATCCCGGTACAAGGGGATATGGCCAGATCTCATCCAGAGTCCAAATACCCGGCACTCGGTACTCGCCCGACAGCGCGATCCGATCACGGACGCCCAGTTCCACGGCCCTGGTTGGCGGCGATGTTTCGTGCCGTACCGAGGCCTTCCCCCGGCCAAGCCCGTCGTCATGGCGATGGTGCCGCTCACGTCCCCGTGGCCTGGCCACAAGGCTGACCGCTGCAATTCAAGCTATCTCATTGTTATGGACGGACCTGCATACGACGTGTGCGGCGTTACCGAATCCGTCCTTTGCCGCGTCGAACAGATTATGATCCCGAAAGGGCGAAACAGCGGTGAGTTTCCACTCTACGAAATGGGTCCGGACCCAGTGCTCTCCCTTGAAGTCCATCCGAAGAACAAAGAACAAATCGATCGTTACAAAGGAGTGACAGGACTCCAGGATCCACCGCGACTCGATCCGCTCATCCAAGTGCTGGAAGGACCTTTCGGATATACATTTGATACCGATGCGCGGGACGCACGCTACCACGCCAGTGGCTACATCTTGAAGCCATTTGACGGCATGTCAAACTATCAACGCGATTTCGTCAAAGTGCAGTTCCGGCGAATCAGTCATGACGACCCTGCCCAACTCAAAGAACTCCAAGAACCCCGGGTAATCGCGCCAGACCGGCTCGATACGTTTGACGATGATCAATGGACCGCGCCCGCCTGGATTCAATTCGAAACGACCAATACGCTTGGCGTGCGATACGAAGAGTGGGAAAGCGAAGTACGAGTGACTGGAGGCGACATCAACTCAACAATCAAATTTCACGCGCCAGCCGTTCGCGCCTATTGGAAATTACGCAACGCGATGCGTGTGCAAGATCACCGCAATCAACCCGAACGTTACCCGCACAAGGTGTATCACTACTTTGTCCTTGTCACGGGCCGCATTCACGACTTCAGAGGACTGGAACTTAACGACGAGTGCTTTCTCGAATTTCGCTACTTGGAAGAAGACCCCGCAAATCAACATGGGCTCATTTCAAAGCCCGTCGCCTCGTCGGCTGCTCTGAATTCCGATCAGGAAGCGCGGGTCCGCTTCATTGAAGTCGAAGTACCCCACGTCGAACCAGGTGCCGAAGATGCATTCGCCGCCGCCATTCGACCGCAATTCTTACTCAGTACAATTTTTGGTGTGGAACCGGGGCAATACGAGGACGCAGAAGACGCCAAAGCGCGAATCGTCCACGTGTCACCACCGTTAACCGTGAAACCATAGTTCGCAACTTTCACTGAACAGTTAAAGGAGAGAGGCAATGAAGAGAAAGAGGAGAGAAATCATGTTAAGAAATCGTGCTGGTTGGACCGTATTCATCCTACTGGTTGCTGTGGCTGCTTCGGTGCCGATCGCCGAAGCACAGGACCCACAACCGTTCCGCCTAAGTCCCGCAGAAAAACTCGGTGTGTTGACTGAATTGGTAGAAAGCGCTGGTTTGCATACTCCGCCACAAACGCCAGCACAGAAGGCGCAAGACATCCTAGACGACGAGAAAAGACAGGTGAGCTTTTTTGGAGTCGAAAACTTGGCGTTTCAAGGCAAACTGCCAATCATTGCCGGTTACTTGGACAAAGACAACTATAGTGTTCATTTTCAAGCGGCGAAACTCACGGGTGCAACAATCACGGATGTTCCATTTCACACTACTACAGGACCATTCGTCGAAGTTCTCGAATTAGACGTAAAAGACGATGGTGCGACGACGATTGCCGTCTGCGGCTCGATCGAGGTCCGGCGAGCTAACGCCAGCGCTGGAGCAACGGCAGGCGACGACTGGATTAAAATCTCCAGCCAAGATATCAAATACGACCCGTTCAGCTACGCAAAGACAACCTTAGAGCTGAAGGAGCCGATTCCAGGCACGGCTGCTGGGGACAAGTTGGCATTCGCCGTCTATTTTGAGAAATAGAAGCGACAATCGAGGGGCGTGAACGAGAATCCAAAACGCTTTTCAATGGTCTGACGCATTGGCAACTTCTTGGTCATGCGGGAAGGCAGGACTCGCTCGACACGATTGGATTGCTTTTCATTCAGCTCGGCGCCCCGAACGTGGTCACTTTATCGCCACGTATGGGGTGAGTCTAACTAGCTCGTTCTATTGCACAGCAGTCGATTCGAGGAGATACGCAATCGATGAATACGCAGGCCAAGTTCGCCACGCTGTTTGTGATCGCAGCTATAATTCCGCACATGGCGCAGGCAATTACCATTACTTATCCGGGCAACGTATCCTCGGGCGGTTCGCTCGTCGTTACCGTAACCAAAGACGTCGGGTTTGAAAGCGAAATCTCCAGACAATCCGGCGTTTCCAGCGGGTTTAGCGCCGATATTGGAGCGCTTTCGGATGCCGGGATTTTTACTGTTCGCTATTTCACGAACTCCAGTTCCCGGCTTGATGTGGTTGTCGCGCACGCGCAAAGCGGCGGCTTTGCAATCGAGGTTTTTCCAGCCAGTAGCCCGGCGCCGCCCGATGCGACGACCGCAGAATTGCTTAGCCGTTTCTTCACAGCGATGTTAGCGGACAACGCGAAGGCGTTCAGGGATGCGTCCGGCGTAGTGTTGCCAACCTGGACGTCGGAAAACATCGTGAGCCTGTCGTCTACTGGGACTGTATGCCTCATCGCTTTCACGCCTAACCCGATCGCGCCTACTCAGGTATTGCCCTGTGTGATCGGGACGTCCCAACTCGTCCTCGACTTCGTCAGCGCGGCATCGCTCGAAGCGTTGGGGCACATGTCCGAGTTTACAGCGGATGAGAAAGCCACAATCAAGGGAGCCATCGAAATTATCGGCAGAATAGCACAATTTGTTTCAATTTTGATCACTCCAGATGCTAGCGCATTCACTCATGCGTTCGATTTACTGAATGCTGAGGCCGCGAGTATTGAAGATCGAGAACTACGCATGCTCGTTCGCACGGCGGCCCAGTTCGGCTCAAAAACCAGCACACTTTTATCGATTCCACGTTGAGGCGGCGAAAGCATATATCGATGTCTTTAGGTCATAGTATTTAGCCGATATGAGGGGTGTGAAAACTTCGGCGGTGACTGTCGAGCATGAATTTTGATGATGGCTGATTCGATGAGTGCAGAGTGAGGGACGAGAGTCGAGAGTATCGACTGCGCTCAATGACGAATTCGCCGTTGACGCGTTTTTCGATGCGTCGGCCTAGCGCGTCGTATACGTATTCGGCGTCCACACGACTGGCGGCCGGGTCTTCGATGACGGCCACGTCGTCGAGGCAATACCAACCGTCGAGCCCGGACACATCCGCCGCAAACTGGCCGTAGGTCGCTTCAAGTCCGGTCGGAACCGGCGCGGGGATCTGCTCGCTCGCTTCGAGCACGCGTTCCATCGTCTCCGGCGTCGCGCCGCGATAGACGGTCAACGTCTGTCCGACCAACTCCACATACACGTAGTAAAACGTATCCGCCGCCGTCGTAAACGTCGGACTGCCCAGGAGGTCCCACGCCAACATGAAGTCCGTGCCCGGGATCGGCGCGAG
>JAJDAB010000513.1 GCA_029262095.1 Candidatus Hydrogenedentota bacterium | reverse complement strand
TCACACCGATTGCGATGACCGAAAACTTACGATTCGCCATCCGCGAAGGCGGACGGACCGTCGGCGCAGGCGTCGTGACTAAAATTATCGAGTAGGCATCGAACGCTAGCGCGACGATTGGACCACGAATGACCGATACACAAAAAATACGAATCAAACTGCGGGCGTACGATCATAAGTTATTGGATCAGTCTACGCAGGAGATCGTCGCGGCAGCGCAACGAACTGGAGCGCAAGTGAATGGTCCGGTGCCTTTGCCGACCGCGATTGCGAAGTACACGGTTAACCGATCGCCGCACGTGGATAAGAAGTCGCGTGAACAATTTGAGTCGCGCACGCATAAGCGGTTACTGGACATTGTCAGTCCGACACCACAGACAGTCGATGCGCTTATGCGACTCGATTTGCCGGCGGGTGTGGACGTTGAGATTAAGCAATAAGGCGGTATGTGATGGCAGTGTTAAATGGCATATTGGGCAGGAAGATCGGCATGACGCGAATATTCGCGGAGGATGGCCGCTGGATTCCTGTGACGGTTGTTGAAGCCGGTCCCTGCACGGTCGTGCAATGCAAGAACGACGAGGCCGACGGGTACGCCGCAGTCCAACTTGGATTTGGCGAGAAGAAAACCACGCGTGCATCAAAAGCCGAACAAGGGCATTTCAAGAAGAACGAATTAGATGTCCAACGCGTCCTGCGCGAATTTCCCCTCGCGGGCGATGAAGCGCCGAGTCCTGGCGACGTTATTACGGTAGATCTCTTTGAGGCTGGCGAGCGTGTTGATGTCTCCGGCACGTCCAAAGGTAAGGGGTTTGCCGGTGTCATGAAACGCCACGGTTTCGGCGGTGGTCCGGGTGGACACGGTAGCCATTTCCATCGTGCGCCTGGTTCGATCGGTCAAAGCGCCGATCCGGCGAAGGTGTACAAGGGTAAGAAGATGCCGGGACACATGGGTAACGAGCGGGTTACCGGCCAGAATTTGGAAGTGGTGCGTGTCGATTTCGAGCGCAATTTGCTGATGTTGCGCGGTACCGTGCCGGGCGCCAAGGGTGGAATTGTGGAAATCAAGAAAAGCGTAAAGACGAAGAGGTCCAGCTGACGTGGCTTCCGCGAAAGTATATAAAATGGACGGCTCCGAATCGGGGACCGTTGACCTGATCGATGCGGTGTTTGGTCATGAAGCCAACAACGGGATCGTGCATGACGTGATTAAGGCGTTGCAGAATGCCAAACGTCAAGGTAATGCCGAAACGAAGACGCGTAAAGAAGTAGCTGGCGGTGGCGCCAAGCCCTATCGTCAAAAAGGTACGGGTAGTGCGCGGCGCGGTAGTACGCGTGAACCGCATATGCGTGGCGGCGGCGTAGTTTTTGGTCCGCACAAGCGTAGCTACCGGCAAAAGGTGCCGACGGCGTTTCGCCGCAAGGCACTTTGCTGTGTATTGAGCGATCGTGCGCGTGGCGAACGGGTCGCTGTGTTGGATGCACTCAATTGCCCCGATCCGAAATCAAAGCCTATGAAGCAGTTGATTGGCAGTGTCTCCAACGGTGGTGCGACATTGTTGGTCACGGCGGAAGTAAACCGAAACGCGGTGTTGTCGGCACGGAATCTGGAAAAGGTATCCGTAACGACGGCCAGCGATTTGAATGCACTGGATGTGTTGAGTGCCAATCGTGTTCTCATTGAACGCGGTGCACTTGAGAAATTAGAGGCGCGTTTGTCATGAACTTCGATCCCAATACCGTTCTGCAAGCGCCGATCGTCACTGAAGAATCAACGATTCAAACTGAATCGCGGAATCAATACATATTTCGAGTTAATCCTCGGTCCAACAAGCGCCAAATTCGTGAAGCCATCGAAACCAAGTTCGACGTTTCCGTGTTGTCGGTGAACACTATGAACTATCGCGGAAAACGACGGGTTCGTGGGCGCTACGCCGGATACCGTCCTGCCTGGAAAAAAGCGGTTGTAACCTTGCGTCAAGGAGATTCGATCGACCTGCTCGGATAGAGCAGCCGGTTGACGGAAAAATAGCATGCCATTAAAACGATACAAACCGGTGACCCCTTCGCGCCGTCAGATGACGAGCTCGGACTTTGCGGAAATTACCAAGAGCAAACCGCAGAAGGCGTTGTCGCGAGGCCTCTCAAAAAAGGCGGGCCGCAATAACCTCGGGCGAATCACGATGCGCCGTCGCGGTGGCGGGCATAAGCGTAAGTATCGTGAAGTCGATTTCCGCCGTGATAAATTGGGTGTGCCCGCGAAAGTCGTGGCGATTGAGTACGATCCAAATCGTACGGCACGAATCGCATTATTGTCTTACGTTGACGGTGAAAAGCGTTATATTTTGGCGCCGAAAGGCTTGGTTGTTGGTGCATCATTGCTGAGTGCTGACGACGCTGAATTCAAAGTGGGTAATTGTCTCCCATTGGCGAACATGCCGTTGGGTACTGAAATACATGGCGTTGAACTTGTTCCAGGAAAAGGCGGCCAAATCGCGCGTTCCGCCGGTAACAGTTGTCAGTTGCTCGCCAAAGAAGGACGGTATGCGGCGTTACGGTTGCCGTCCGGCGAAATGCGTCGTGTTTTGAGTATATGCCGCGCCACCATCGGCGTAGTGGGTAACGAAGACCATAGCAACATCAATATTGGTAAAGCTGGCCGGTCGCGCTGGTTGGGAAAACGTCCGAAGGTCCGTGGCGTGGTCATGAACCCAGTGGACCATCCCCATGGTGGTGGTGAAGGCCGTACTTCAGGTGGGCGCCATCCGGTAACGCCTTGGGGCGTACCGACCAAAGGTCATAAGACTCGAGCTAAGAATAAAGCGACGAACAAATACATCATTCGCAGACGCAAGAAAAAGAGAAGGTAGGAGCCGCGTACCGTGCCCAGATCCGTACGAAAAGGTCCATTTCTGGACGAGCATTTACAAAAGAAAGTGCTTCGTGTCCAGACCAGTGGCGACAAACGTGCCATTCGCACTTGGTCGCGACGTTCGACGATTACGCCGGACATGATCGGTGTGACGATCGCGGTTCACAATGGCAATAAACACATTCCCGTCTTTGTCACGGAAAATATGGTGGGCCATAAGTTGGGTGAATTCGCCCCTACGCGCACCTTCCGCGGGCACTCGGGCATTAACAAAAAGTAACTGGTTGGTATTGAGGCTCGAAACGCTAGGCGATGAATAACGATGGCTGAATCAAAAGCAAGTGCTCGTATGATCCGGATTTCTCCGCAAAAGGTCCGTCTCGTCGCGAATCTTATTCGCGGCAAGAAAGTGGCCGAAGCCCGCGACATTTTGTTGTACACGCCGAAAGGCGCGTCGCCGGTGTTGCGCAAGTTGTTGGAGTCGGCGGTCGCCAATGCCGAAAACAAGGCTGCTGAAACCCGCGATCGAATTGATACCGATGAAATGATTGTCAAAGAGCTCTTGGTTGACGAAGGTATAACGATGAAGCGGTGGCGAGCAGCACCACGCCGCCGTGCAGTGAAAATCCGTAAACGGTCGAGCAACTTGAAGCTGACGATCGCGGAAGTATAACGAGGCACGAGGATAAACCGTGGGACAAAAAGTACATCCGCTGGGTTACCGGCTAGGGGTCATTCGCAACTGGAGTTCACTTTGGTATGCGGATAAGAACTATGCCGACTTGCTGCACGAAGATCTGAAACTCCGCCATTATGTGAAGCGTCGCTTGTACCATACGGGTGTTGCTCGTGTGGACATCGAGCGCGCAGGAC
>JAJDAB010000512.1 GCA_029262095.1 Candidatus Hydrogenedentota bacterium | reverse complement strand
ATTCGATCGAGGGCTATTCGTTCGTCGTTACGTCTGCGACCGGGCCACCGTCGAGCAGGTATTCGCCCTCAAGTTTTCCGTCCTTAAACGTGCCTTCGAACGAGAGGTCAAATGCCGAACCATCCGCACTCACGGAGACATCGAACGTAACGTCTTCACCATCGACCACGACATTCTCCGGCGTTGTTTCTTCGCCATCAGAATCGTAGACCATCGAACCATCGTCATTAACAGTCAGCTTGTGTTGAAACTCGCCGATTTGCGAATCCACGGTCAACGCATAGACGCCCGGCGTGATTCCGCCGCCACCACCGCCCGCGCGCGTGCCCGTAATTTCAGCGACGGAGCTGCCGTCCATTAGGAATTCACCATTCAATTTGTCGCCATCCAACTTTCCGTCGAATTCCAGGGTCAAGTCTTGCCCTTGAAGCGACAACGACACCGAGAATGAAACCGCATCGCCGTCAACTTCAAGGTCTTCGACCTCAAATTCTTCTTCTTCTGCAACGTAAACCGCCGTCATATCTTTTGCCACGTTCAATCCGCGTTCGTTATTTCCGAGTTGCGAATCAACCATCAACTTCCAGTTGCCCGCAAGCCCAGGTGCATCACCGCCGCCACGCGAACCGTTCGTCTCAAGCTCGCCAGCTGGCGTTGTGAATGCGCCCGTGATCGAATCACCATCGATCGTGCCCGAGTAATTAATGTCGAATTCCGATCCTTGGTAGTCCACACTGCGCACGAACGTGAGCGTGCCGCCTTCAAATTTAACGTCGCGCAGGTCGGTGCTTTCACCGTCCGCGGTCCATTTACCGGCGAGTCCTCCCCCGTCCGCTTCCATGATTGTCAACGTACCCGGCACATCCTGGCCCTGGAAATCCATGACCATCGACCAGTCGCCCAATGTCACGTGGTGCTCGGACATCGCCGGCAACGCGAGTACCATCGCGGCAGCAATCGCCACGACTCGAAACCCAACCGCAATTCGCCCATTCATCGTCAGTAATCTCCTGGATATTTGGTCGACCGTGCGCCGCATCCGCAACATATGGAGTGCGCCCGCATTGTGCCGCCGCAGCCTAATCGCCTTCAGAGTACGCGACAAAGGGAGTACTGTCAACGCACTTCAGTATCAGCATTTTCCACCGGCCGAACCCGCATATTCCTGAACCACGCTTCGCCCCCGTGATCCTGAAACGCGATATGCCCAAGCGGCGGCATGTCCTTATACGCGACTTTGAACTTGCCTAGCGGAGTAGTCATCGGCTCAAAATCGGTTTGGATCACCAGCCAACCATTCACCCGGATGGAAACCTCGTGGCCATGAACGGAGATATCGAACGAATTCCATTCTCCTGCTGGCCGCGACATGTTGTACATCGGTGTCACGACGTCGTAAATCGCGCCGGCGCTGTTCTTGTTTGGCGCGGTGCCGAAGTCATCAATGACTTGCACCTCGAACCCACGGTATATTTTGTCATTGGGTTGCGCGCGTAGGAATAGGCCACTGTTCGTCTCTTCAGCGACTTTGTATTCCAAATGAAGGTCAAAATGATCGAACGGGCGCTCGTTGTACGTCGCATATCGGAGCGGCGATTTCGTCACGCCGAAAACGTGCAACTCACCATCGACAATTTCGAAGATTTCCTTGTCATCGCCAAGGTTCTCCCAGTACGCAGCGTGATCCGCATCAAGCAAGTCAATCCATCCTTCGCCTTCGGGTGGCGCGGTGGGCTGGCCAACGGGCACTGGATTCGCTTTCTTAATCTCCTCACGTAACATGGGCACGCCCCACGCAAGGGCCGCCACACACACAATTGCTATCACCAGTATTATCGGACTTTTTGACATGGGCTGATTCTCTTCTCCATACACAGGGCCGTAGTCGTACGCAAGAACTCAACGTGTTGCACACGCATGACACGCAATTTGCCGACTATCGGGTCCACTTGCTCCTCCAAAACGACGGAATAAACAGAACGCAGATCGTATAGATTTCGAGACGTCCCAAGATCATACAGAACGACAAGAATAATTTGACCGGCGAAGGCAACGCAGAGTAATCCGATGCCGCCCCAACGAGTCCCAATCCGGGTCCGATATTGTTCAAGGTCGCAAGCACGGCCGTTGTCGCAGTTTCTAAGGGCAGGCCGAAGCCGGACAAGAGCAATGTCCCCATCACAAACCAGAGGAGAAAGAGTACAAAGAAACCGGACACTCGCCGCTGGACTTCGTCATCGACGATATCCTCACCGATACGGACAAGGCGAACAGTCTTCGGGCGGAACGATTGTTCAAGCCGCCAAAATGCCATTTTCAATAGCATAATGACACGTACGATTTTGAAACCGCCCGCCGTCGAACCGGCGCAGGCCCCAACAAACATGAGCACCAGCAGCAACGTTCGAGAGAAGTGCGGCCAGCCATCGAAATCGGCGGTCACAAATCCGGAAGTCGTCCCAATCGACACAACTTGAAACGCGGCTAAACGTATCGCCCTGAGGCGGCTATACGTTGGCTCCTCGGCGTGCGCGTACTTCACCCCCTCCAAGCCTTGCTCCTGCACGATTTCTGACGATGCGCCCGGATTGCCGTGTACGCCCATCAGATTCAGCGCGACTAGCGTCGTCGCGACAACAAGCATCCCGATAAAAACGCGAAATTCCGTATTGCGCCAAACGGCAATTCGTTTTCCCCGCAACGCGGCGAAAAACAAGCCGAAGTTGATGGCGGAGATAACCATGAAAAGCATTACTGTCCCTTCGATAAGGACGCTATCGAACGCGGCGATGCTCGCTTGACGCGTCGAGAACCCACCCGTGGCCACCGTCGAAAACGTATGGCAAATTGCATCGAACGGTGACATACCTTCCAGCAACAAAATGCCGAAGAGGACCGCCGACAATCCTAAATACAGTCGGCAAAGAAACACGGCGCTATCGCGGATTCGCGGTTTGAAGGTCTGACTTTCCGGGCCCGGCGCTTCGAGATTGAACAGTTGTTTACCGCCCGCGCCAAGATAAGGCAGCACCGCGACGAACAACACGGCGATACCTATCCCGCCCAGCCATTGCGTCATTGAACGCCAAAACAAAATGCCACGTGGCGCGGATTCTATATCTTGAAGCACCGTGGAACCCGTCGTCGTGATGCCCGACGTGCTTTCAAATAGCGCGTCAATAGGACTGGAAAACGTACCGGAAATCAGGTACGGAAACGCGCCAAGGATTCCAGCCAGTATCCAAGTGATCCCAACAAGCGCCAACGATTCGCGTTGGTACATCGTGTCCGGCGCTTTGCGTCCGACCACCATTAACGTAAGGGCAACCGCTCCGCTGATAGCGATGCCAACTGCAAACGCGATCGCTGATGCCCGCTCTCCATACCAAAGACTGCACGCCAACGGCGCAAGCATCGCGACAGCGTACGCAATCGCCACGATGCCCAGATGCTTCAAGACCAGGAAATAATTCATGCCGAAGGCATTCCTGTCGCGATAGCGGGATTTGGAACGAAGTCGGCGGTACGCGGCCTAGGACTACATCCCGCCGATACCGAAGAACACACTACGAATGTTTGAAAGACAAGCACGCCGGAGTATATCAAACACGCCTGACGCAAACGGTCACACTACTTCGTCCACTTGCTTCGCCAAAATGAGGGTAAGAACAACACGCAAATCGTAAAGATTTCCAGCCGCCCGAGTACCATACAGAACGATAGAAACAACTTAACGACCGACGGAAGCAAATGGTAATCGACGTTCGCCCCGACCAACCCCAATCCCGGACCAATATTATTCATCGTCGCGAGCACGGCCGTCGTTGACGTCTCAAAGGGCAATCCAAATCCCGATATCAACAGCGTCCCGAGTAGGAACCACATTAGATACAAGACAAAAAAACCAGATACTTGACGTTGGATTTCTTCTTCAACAACTTCTTCGCCCACGCGGACGACACGGATGGTCTTCGGGCGAAATGATCGCTCCAATCGCCAGTAAGCCATTTTGACGAGCATGATGATGCGTATCACTTTGAACCCGCCCGCGGTCGATCCCCCGCAGCCACCAACAAACATCAATACAAGCAAGAGCGATCGCGAAAAATGCGGCCATAGATCGAAGTCGTCCGTGACGAAACCGGTCGTAGTCATGATGGATGCCGCTTGAAAAGCTGACCTACGAAGCGCATCAAAAAATCCGTACTCTTGGTCTTCAATGCCTTGATACCGTGCCCCCTCGAATCCTTGCGCCAACGCCTCTCTCAGTTCAGGGCTGGGGTGCCCGTGAAGCCCCATAAGGTTCAACGTCATCAAGACCGTTCCTAGAGCGAGAATGCCGATGAATACCTGAAATTCAGCGTCCCGCCAAAACGCCTTTCGCTGTCCGCGCAGCGCGGCGAAGAATAACCCGAAGTTCGTCGCCGCAACCACCATAAACACCAAGACGGTCAGCTTAATCAGCTCACTGTCGAATGCCCCTAAACTCGCTTGGCGCGTCGAAAATCCGCCTGTTGAAACCGTCGCGAACGTGTGACAAATCGCGTCGAACGGTGACATGCCCTCTGCCCACAACAGCACGAACAAAACGGCCGATAATCCCAAATAGAATTGACACAAAAATTTCGCGGTATCGCGAATGCGGGGCCGGAACGACTTGCTCTCCGGACCCGGCGCTTCGAGTTTGAACATTTGTTTTCCGCCGGCACCGAGGTAGGGCAGCACGGCGACGACGAGAACTGCGATCCCTATCCCCCCAAGCCACTGCGTCATCGATCGCCAAAACAGAATGCTGCGCGGTGCAGCTTCGATGTCTTGCAGGACTGTCGACCCGGTCGTGGTAAATCCAGACATACTTTCGAAGAATGCGTCAGCAGGGTTCACCAAAATTCCGGAGAACATATACGGAAGCGCACCCAATCCCGCCGCAAGAATCCACGAGAATCCAACGAGCGCTAATGATTCTCGTTGACGCATCGCATCTGGCGCATTTCGACCAATGAGATAGAGCGCATACGACACCGCGAGACATATCGCGATGCTTCCAACGAAGACGATCGCCTCCATCGTCTCGACATACACGAGTGAACAGATGAGCGCCGGTACCATCGTGATTCCACAGACGATGGCGATGTAGGCGAGGTATCGTAGAACGAGTTTGTAACTCATGACAGTGTAACTCCGAATGGGCCGGGAAGGTAGGCGAAATCAGCAAGGAGATCGAAATAGACGCATAGCGAATTTCGAAAGTACCGCTAAATACGAAGCACAGCGGAACAGGGAAGGGAATGCGAAATTCCGGATGAGTCACTTGACGAGGCCACGAAGAGACTGCGAGGCGAGGGGGGAAATGCGCGCGCTACGCCGTGTGAAGTATTGCCGTCGTATGAGGCGTAGTCATCGAATACCTCTTCGGCTTCAACGATTGGAGGGCACTCAAACGCTGCGAAATCCGAAACGACCGGCATCGCAACGATCATATACCCGATTAACACCGCTATTGCGCAGTTCACTATTCTCATTCGGGGCAAATTTCCACTATTCAGCTACGCTGGTTAAACAGGTTTAGTGTATCAAAATCCTTTGGCCTGATGACCGCCACCGCTTCAGCCCATTCATACCGCCGTGATAAGGTTAGGGATGCGAATCCTAATTATGGGCGCGGGAGCCATGGGCAGCGTCGTCGGCGGAATGATGGCGCGCGCGGGTCACAACGTCACCCTCATAGGCCGTGCGGCACATGTTGATGCGCTCGCGACTCGCGGTTTGCACATAACTGGTATTTGGGTCGACCCCCACGGACACACTCTCGTGACGAATACGTCAGTGGAGGGACTAGATCGCGACGCATTCGATGTCATCTTCATCGCGGTAAAGTCATTCGATACACCGACCGCGATGGATGCCGTAGCACCGATCGTCGATGCCGATACGCTGGTCTGTGCCTATCAAAACGGTTTGGGGAATGCGGAAGTCATCGCAGATCGAGTGGGATGGGGTCGGACCGTCGGCGTGCGAGCCATCTACGGCGTGCGCTGCCCAGAGCCTGGGGCCGCCCACGTCGCGGTCATCGCCAACCCAACGGCACTCGGCGTGTATGACGATGCCGCACCGGCCGATCGCGTGAGCGAACTCGCCACCGCGATGAATTCCGCGGGTTTACCCACGGTCTATACCGACGCAATCCGAACCGTACTCTGGGGAAAAGTCACATACAATTGCGCACTCAACCCGCTATCGGCATTGTTGGATGTTCCGTACGGCGGCCTCGTGGAAACCGATCACTCGCGGAAGCTCCTACGGAAGGTCGTACAAGAAGTGTATGCGGTCGCAGAAGCGCTAGACGTGCCCCTCAATCCGAGTTCGCCGTCCGCCTATATCACGCATCTGTTCGACGATCTCATTCCGCCTACCGCAGCCCATTACGCGAGCATGCACGAAGACCTCGCCCGAGGACGGCGTACGGAAATCGATGCATTAAATGGAGCGATTTGCCGCTACGGCGAAGAGCACGGCGTTCCGTGTCCGGCGAACGCGTTCCTAACCCAGCTCATCAAAGCACGTGAAGCCGTCGTCGTGAAATAGCGCGGCTTCTCTACGATTTGTATAGCTGCTAAAATGCATCTTCATTACTTCCCGCCCACTCACGAATGCCGGAATAATCAATTGATAAGCACTAAAAATCGCAGCCTTTCCGAAACGCAATCGATCCGTTCACGCGTAGCCAAACTCAATCCGAACGGCAGCATCGTTCTAGTAGCAATCCTGATTCAAAGCACAGCGTGCAGCCCCCCCTCCCCGACTATCCCCATCGAATTCCTCGAGTTCGAAGGCAGCATCATGGGTACGACGTACTCCGTTCGGATCGCGGACCCTCCCGCACGCTACGTCGAATCGCCGGAAGATTTGGCCCGCATCATCGAACGCGAACTCGACCACGTCAATGATCACATGTCCACCTACAAAGAAGACTCGGAGTTATCACGTTTCAACGCCACCGATAACTCGGAGCCGTTTGCCCTTTCTGAGGATATCGCCCAAGTGTTCGCCCTGGCGCTGCAGGTCAGCGAAGAAACCGGCGGCGTATTCGACATCACCATTGGCCCATTGGTAAACGCGTGGGGATTCGGACCGGATGATCGCCCGGAAACACCTCTATCAGATGACGCAATTGCGAAATTGAAGAACCGTATCGGATACACCAACCTCAAACTCGATGCGAATACGATCACAAAACAAATCCCGGCTATCTACTGCGATCTCTCCGCGATCGCGAAAGGCTGGGCCGCGGAGCGCGTTGCAGTCGCGCTAGCCGAAGCCGGTTGCGCCAATTTCATGGCGGAAATCGGCGGCGAAGTGCAGACGATGGGCGTGAACCACGAAGACGTCCCGTGGCGGATCGCGATCGAAACACCAAGGGAAGGGAGGCGGGACATATTCGCCGTGGCCGGATTGAGTGGCGTTGGCATGGCAACCTCGGGGGATTATCGAAACTTCTATTCCGTGGACGGCAAGCGTCTCTCCCATACGATTGACCCGCGCACAGGTCGTCCCATCAATCACAACCTGGGTTCAGTCAGCGTCGTCCACGAACGCTGCACGCTCGCCGATGCCTACGCCACCGCGCTCATGGTTATGGGCGCCGATGAAGGGTTCGCTTGGGCGAGCCAAACTGGCCTCGCCGCGTTCTTTATAACGCGGGACAGCGAAGGTGCGCTACAATATCGGGCGACGGAAATGTTCGAACCGTATTTGGCACAGGCGCCCGACCCATCATGATCCTATTTATCATCACCATGGCCATCGTCCTCCTCGGTATGACCGGGCTGGGCATCGGCTATTTACTCCAAGGCCGATGTTTACGCGGACGCTGTGGCGGCGAGGGCATCATCGGTCCGGACGGCACACCGTTGCTCTGCGACCACTGCCCAAAGCGCGACCAACTCGAAGAGTCCGCCGACGCCTCTTGACAGCTACGGGCCTTCCGTGGTTTAATAGCTGAACATTCCTTCAGATTGGAGAGTTTGGTTATGGCCAAAGGGCTCACGCGCCGCCAGCAGGAAATCCTCAATTTTATTATCGACTGCATTCGCGAGGACCGGATGCCTCCGACCATCGCGGAAATCGGCGAACACTTTGGAATCACGTCGACCAATGGCGTGAATGACCACCTCTTGGCCCTGGAAAAGAAGGGCTATATCGAACGCTCATCGAAGGCGCGGTCCATCCAAGTTACGAATAAGGCCGCTGCCGGGCTGTACGAGGCGGATTCCACCGCGCTCCCACTCCTGGGCCGCATTGCCGCCGGTTCACCTATTTTGGCCGAAGAGAATGTCGAGGACTACGTCCCCGTGGCCGCTGCACAAGCCAGCCCCGGCGGATTCTGTCTGACCGTTCAAGGCGATAGCATGATCGAGGACGGCATCCTGGAAGGCGACACCATCGTAGTCGACCCGCAACGGCGAGTCCGTAAAGGGGATGTCGTGGTCGCGATAATCGACGGTGAGGCGACGGTCAAGCATTTCTATCGCGATGGCGACGCCATCGAATTACGGCCCGCAAATGCGACCATGAAACCGATGCGTTTCCACGCGCGCGAAGTAGAACTGCAAGGCGTCGTTGTAGGCCTGCAACGTTCGATACGGTAAAGAAAAACCGTCATTGCGAGGAGCGACGCGACGCGGCAATCTCTTCTCGCTGTTTGCGCACGCATGAGTTAGGTAAATCTGGTCTAGCTGTTGGTGTTGTGTCATGCGTTACTGAGCTGCGACCAGACAAGGGGAAATCCAATGTCGTTTTCTTTCAAGACGAATCCGAACTTTGAGCGAGACTTGAATCGAGCGTTCAAGAAGATTGGGGATGAGGCAGAGAAATCTCTGCGAAGACAAGTACGTATACCAATAAACACTTCTTCAGATTCAGAACCTTTATTAGAGCCAAGGCAAATCGAGCTGCTAATCGAAATCGTAGAATTGGTTCGCAGCATTCCAGAGAATAGAAGGGACAGATTCATTCTGGTGAGCAATCACGTTGAATCCTATGCGATGCATCAAACAGTACGAAATGCTCGGTTTGATGTTTACAAAGGGGACATCGATGTACTCGCGAATGAAGGGTTGCTGAACATAGACTTCGGCTCGCGAGGAAGCACTTTGTTCGATGTTTCCCCACGTGGCTTTAGGTACTACGAAGAGTTGATGCAATCGAAGTCCGAGCCTAGTGAATCAATGCAAGATGTAGTCTCAAGACACTTGAACTTTGAACCAGTCCGCAATCGATACCCAGAAGCTCATAGGAAATGGAGTGAAGCTCAAGCAATCCTCGCAGGCGAAGAAGCTCTTCAACATCATTCAACAATTGGACATCTATGCAGAGAGGCAGTTCAGGAATTCGCCGAAGTTGTATACAAGAGGACAGATGCGGGCGAGACTTTCGAGAAGGCGCATACTGTAAAGAGAATCTGTGAAGCGCTAAAGGCGGTAGAATCAGAATCCACTGGGGAATTCCTGAAGGCTCTCGTCGGGTTTCAAGCCGAATTGAACACATTAGTCCAGAGACTTGAGCATTCGGGGCAAAAAGAGGGCGAGTCAGTTACGACAGAGGACGCCCGCCGGGTAGTGTTTGGCACAGCGTATATGATGTTTGAAGTTGACCGGGCTTTGAACGTCTAGTCCGACAACCCGTAAAGCGCGCCGTATTTCTTTTCCAAATACCGCATGAACGGTTCCGAGCTCGGCTCTTTACCGGTCGCATCCCGAAGAATCTCGAGTGCTTTCTTCCGCCGACCATGCCGATGCACGTTCTCACGCAACCATTCCAACAACGGCGTAAACTGGCCGGACTCAACACTCGTCCAAATATCGGGTATCGATTCTTCGATCGTCTCGAACAATTGCGCGGCATACAAATTGCCGAGCGCATACGTCGGGAAATACCCAATCGCGCCGTGTGACCAATGAATGTCTTGCAAGCAGCCGTTAGCGTCATCCTCAACATCCAGCCCGAGATAAGATTGAACTTTCGCGTTCCAGGCTTCGGGGACATCCGCAACGGCGAGTCGCCCTTCCATCAGATCGACTTCAATTTCGAATCGAATGATGATGTGTAAATTGTAGGTGCATTCGTCGGCCTCGACACGTATGAACGAAGGTTCAACCCGGTTGATCGCCGCATACATCTGTTCCGCGGTTACATTCTGCAATCGACCCGGAAAGCGATCCCGCATTATGGGAGCGTAATGCCGCCAAAACGGCTGGCTGCGGCCGATGACATTCTCCCACATGCGCGACTGCGATTCGTGCATGCCCAGCGATGTGCCCTGCGCCAGCGGCGTACGCTGATCCCCCGGGTTTTGGCCCTGTTCGTAGAGTGCGTGCCCCCCTTCGTGAATCGACCCGGTCAGCGCGGAAAACAGATCATGCGGGTCCACCCGAGTCGTCACCCGCACATCGTACAGGCCAAAATCCGTTGTGAACGGGTGGACCGACTTATCCTGACGTCCCGCATCGAAGTCGTACCCGATATCTCGCAAGACGTTGAGCGTAAACTTCCATTGCGCTTCTTCGTCCCACTCCGCCCGAGTCCATGCCGCGTCGGGTTGATTCCCAGAAGCGACGATACGTTCCACAAGCGCGCTCTGCCGTTCCGCCAAATCGCTAAATATCGGACGCAATTGCCCCGCCGTCATCCCAGGCTCAAACTCCTCGAGCAAGGCGTCATACGGCGACTCTTCGTAACCGTAAAGCTCGGCCTTTTCCTTCAACAAGTCCAACAAGCGTTCCAACTTGGGCTGAAAGATCGAAAAATTCGATTCTTTACGCGCCTGCGACCAAACCTCCAACGCTTCACTGGTCTCTTTTGTAAACGTACTTACGAACGCTTCAGGTAGCTTTGTCGCGCGATCGTAGTCGTACTGCATGACCTCGACGAGCTTCACATCATCCGGCGACAGTTCCGATTCACCCAGTTCCGCCAATAGCGATCCAACTTTGGGATCAGTGAATGTGCGATGTTCAATAGACGCAAGCGTCGCCAATTGTTCGCCACGACCGGGCGCTGCTTTCACCGGCATGTAGGTCTCTTGGTCCCAATGCAATAAGCTCATCGCGTTGCGAATGTTGCACACCTCGGCAAGTATCCGGCGTAATTCAGTCAATCGTTCAGCAGTCTGCATAATTCCAATCCGCATGTTTGGTAAATGAACAAGAAAGAGGAGGAGACACATCGTGTCTCCTCCTCTTGGTATAGGATTCTGCCCAGGATTTCAAGCATGTGTAATGTCACCGAACGGTAATCGTGTCCCCGACTTTGAAATCACCGCCTCGAACGACTTGGCCGTGTACACCAGCTCTGCATTCGGGCTCCAGCGTCTTCCGCAGGCCGTTGTGCAACTCGTCCATCAACCCACACGGCTCGGTCTCCTTTTTCACTTCAACGACGACATCACCGATTTGCACCGTCTTCCCTATCAAATCAGACATGACCAGCCCTTCGACAAGGACGTTCGCTCGCCGAGTGTGCCAGGGCAGATCCGGCTGATTGAGCTCCTGCTGCACCTCGGCCCATTGCTCGTTCGAGATGAACGTGATGCCGCGATGGGGTTTAACCTCGTGGTTCGGTTCAATTCCAGCGTTTTCACGCGCGGACACCGATTCAACCAGTTCCATCGGGCCTCGCTTTGAGGACCGCAACGCCAATTCCAATACCGTTCCTTGTTGTTCGCTCATGAGACTCCCACTCCATTGATTCACGCGTCAATGAGACGCCGATATATGCGCATCTAACAATGTGCATTGTACGCTCGCACAATCTGTTCGAGAAATACCGTCTGGTCCAATTCCCAATACTCATCAGAGAATATTTCCACTTCAACCCAGCCATCAAATCCTGCAGCTTCAATCCACGATCGAATCTGCTTGATCGGGATACACCCCTCCCCCATCATTCCGCGGTCGTTGAGCATGTCCCGAGTGGGCACGCGCCAATCACAAACATGGAACGCGAAAATCGAATCGCCCGCGCGCCGGATTTCGGCTTCGAGCTCTGGATCCCACCAAGTATGATAAACATCGACTGCGACGCCAACGCTTGACGAATCCAATTGCTCCACCATATCGTTGGTCTGGGCGAGCGTGTTTATCGCCGACCGGGTATCCGCGTACATGGGATGCAACGGTTCAATGGCCAACTTTACGCCCGCCGCTTCGGCATGGGGCAACACCGCCGCGATCCCTTCCGCAATTTGGCCTCGGCTCAAGTCCAACGCTTGGTCTGCGGCCGATCCGCATACCAGAACGATCAGCGGCGCTCCGATGGCCTGGGCTTCATCAACCGCAGTCCGGTTATCATCGATCGCAGCGGCACGTGCGTCGGCAGACGATGAGGCGAAGAAGCCGCCGCGGCACAGACTCGCCACAGCGAGACCGGAGGCATCGAGAATGCTCAATGCCTCGTTGCCGCCGATGGGTTCGAGGTGTTCACGCCACACGGTTATTGCCCCGACTCCGGCATCTGCATATTCCCGCACCGCAATTTCGAGCGGCCACGGACGCGTGGTCATCGTGTGAACACACAGACGATTCATTTCGAGGGCATTGGGACTCATGATCAGCCATCGTACGCGGCGCGCTGGCCGGGCCGCAATTCAGCGCCGTACGTTGCATTTGCTGTGTACCGGGCCTAGACTGTGAGGCTTGTAAATCCGCCGGTGGCGGCCTCTACCATACGCCGCCCGACCCAGAAGGAAGTACTTCATGCGCCATACCACCGAACGGCATTTCTTCGCTGCGCTTCTTGTCAGCGTTCTAACGATCACTTCGGCGAGCTTCGCCGAATACCGCCGCACTAACGAGCCGAACCCGAACGACCCCCTAGATGCGGCGGTGTACGAACTCGACAATGGGCTACGGGTTTATATCACCGAAAATCATGAGTCGCCGCGGTTTTACTCGGAGATTGCCGTCCGCGCGGGGAGTAAGCATGACCCCGCCGAGACGACCGGCCTCGCCCACTACCTTGAGCACCTACTGTTTAAGGGCACGCAAAAAATGGGCACGCTGGATTACGAGAAAGAAGCCCCGCTGATCGACCGTATCACGGAACTCTACGAGCAACATTTCCGGGAAACCGATCCCGAAAAGCGAACAGCGATCTACGCAGAGATCAATGAGACCGCACAGAAGGCCGCAACGTTTGCGATTCCGAATGAAATCGACAAGCTGTATAAATCGATGGGCGCTTCGCACGTAAACGCGCACACATGGCATGAAGAGACGGTTTACAAAGTTGGCCTCCCCTCGAACCGGCTACACCACTGGGCCGCGATGGAATCGGAACGGTTTCAAGAACCGGTCTTTCGGATTTTCCATACAGAACTCGAAACGGTATACGAAGAAAAAAACCGCGCGATGGACAACAAAGACCGCATCATCAGCGAAGCGGTCGCGACCGCACTCTACAAAGTGCATCCGTACGGGCAACAGACAACCATCGGGACGGTTGACCACTTGAAGAGTCCGTCACTCGTGAACATCAATGCGTATTTCAATAGGTATTACATCCCCAACAACATGGCGATTTGCATCTCCGGTGATATCGATGCGGACGAAGCCATCAAGACTATCGATGAGTACTTCTCGGGCTGGGAGAAAAAGAAACTCCCAAAGGCAAAAAAATGGCGTGAAAAACCGCTGAAGAGCGTCGAGCGCGTTCATGTCAATTATCAGGGTGAAGAGTATGTGATGTTGGCGTTCCCCACCGTGTCCCGTACGGATAAACGAGCCGAGGCGTTCAAGTTAATCGACATGATTCTCGACAACTCCGTTGCAGGCCTCATCAACTTAAACCTCAGTCAGCAGCAGCGCGTCCGGACGGCCGGATCGTATCCCCAGATGAACAATGATTATGGTGCCCAATACCTGTGGGGCGTCCCGAAAGAGGGTCAATCGCTCGAAGAGGTCGAAATGTTATTGCTCGATCAACTCGGGATCATCAAACGCGGCGAATTCGAGGATTGGATCGTCCCTGCAATTATCAATGACTTCAAGAAGAACCAGAAAGCGAGCCTGGAATCCAATATGGCGCGCGTCGGCGCGATGACCAATTCATTCCTCTCGTTCTCTGATTGGGACGACACGGTCGATGAAATCGAACGCATGGAGACGGTGACGAAAGAAGATATCGTGCGTCTTGCGAACAAGTATTTCGGCGACGCATACATCGCGGGTTACCGGCACGACGAACAACATGAAGTGCCATCAATCGATAAGCCGCAAATCGACGCCGTTCCTATTGATCCCTCGCGGCAATCGGAGTTCGCCGCAGCAGTCCTCGCGATGCCTGTCAAGGAGACGGAGCCGATTTTCATTGACCCGAATAAGGACTTCCAAAAGGTTGAAGACCCGAACGGGGTCACGTACTTCCATGCGGCGAATCCGCTCAATGACTTGTTTTCATTGACGTTTTCCGTCGAATTCGGATCGCACGAGGACAACAAGATCGGCGCAGCGGTAAATCTCCTCAACAAGTCCGGGACGCAGGATCTCAGTTCAGAAGATCTCAAAAAAGAGTGGTACAAACTGGGTACCGACTTCAGCATCGGCGCGGGGGACAACGAAACCACCGTTAGTATCGCGGGCTTGGAAGAGAACTTCGAGGCGTCCGTCAAATTACTACTGGACGTATTAAACCGGCCTTCCGCTTCCGATGATACGCTTGAACAGCTCAAGCAGATTATCCTCGTTCAACGTGCGGACATGAAAAAGGATCCCGGTACGATCTCGAGAGCATTGAACCTATACAACCGGTACGGCGACGAATCATCGTTCTTACGTATGCTACCCGACGCGGGTATCCAAGAATTGACGGTCGAGGAATTACACGGAGTCATCAAAAATCTGCTCGGCTTCAAGCACACCGTCAGTTATGTGGGCTCGCAATCCCTGGAAGATATTCGTGCCGTGTTGGCGAAGCACCACACCGCGAACGAGCCCCTCAACGATCCGCCGGCGTATCGGTTCTTGAAAGCCAGACAGCCCGAAAAGACGGAGATCTATTTCTTCGACAAGGAAATGGCGCAGGCACAAATCCGCATCGAGTCCGGTTCGCAACTGGTCGAAGAAGCCGATCACACCGCGATCGAACTGTATAACAACTATTTTGCCGGCGGCATGTCGGGCATCGTGTTCCAGGAATTGCGTGAGGCACGGGCGCTCGCCTATAGCGCAGGCGCGCTCTATTTCACCGGAGGCCGAACCGGTGCCGAAGACCTCATGGTGGGTGCGATGGGGACTCAAGTCGACAAGACCGCGGAAGCGCTTGAAGCCTTTATTGATCTCGTCGACAACCTCCCCAGTTCACCGGATCGATTTGTGGAGGCGAAGGAATCGCTCATTAATCAATATCGAACAACGAAGACCGGGTTTCGAGGCGTGATTGGCGCAGTCCGTTCGTGGGAGCGTCTCGACCTCCCGATTGACCCGCGACGCGATCGCTACGCTACACTCAAGTCCGCGAACTACGATCTCATGAGCGCGTTCCATCAGGCGGAAGTTGCGGCTAAGCCCAGATTGGTTTCAATCGTCGGTGACAAGAAGCGTATCGACATGGATCGCTTGTCCGCGGTTGGGAAAGTTATCGAAGTTGGACCGGACGACATCTTCGTCCAATAGCGGACCGAAGTGTTTAAGCGCACGTGTAATCGAATAGCCATTCTAGCCTGTGCGTTTGCGCTGGTACACACGGCGCACGCTGCGGGGCTGCCGGATCCATCCGAATTCGAATCGTTCTTGGATGGCTTGATGACAGGTCACCAGGACGCTTTTCCCTATGCTGGCGCGGTCGTTTCCGTTGTCGCCGACGGCGAAATCTATTTCCAAAAGGGTTACGGATTCGCGGACTTGGAAACGCAGGATCCCGTTAACCCAGAAGAAACACTTTTTCGTATCGGTTCGGTGACCAAGTTATTCGGTTGGACGGCGTTGATGCAGCTCGTCGAGCAGGATCGAATCGATTTGGACGCGGACGTCAATTCGTATCTAAACGATTTGGCCGTCCCGGAAACCTATGAAGATCCGGTCACGGTCCGGCATCTGATGAATCACACTGCGGGCTTCGAGGATCGGCTCATTGGCCTGTTTAGGAAATCAGACGATTACGAAACTCAATTGGCTGTCCTACTCAATGGTCAGATGCCAGCCCGCGTGCGACCGCCCAGCGTAGTCACTTCCTACTCGAATCACGGCTCGACGCTCGCCGCGCTCGTTTTGGAAAACGTCACTGGTGATTCATGGTCCGCGTATATCGATGCCCATATCTTGAAGCCGTTGGGCATGGCCAATACGACTGCTCAACAGCCGCCCGGGCCAGCGCATACGTCTGCAACGTCGAAAGGCTATGCGAACCACAACGGTGTATTGCGCGAACAGACCTTCGAGTTCGTACCGATGGCACCCGCTGGCGCTGTCAGCGCAACGGCAAACGATATGGCTCGTTTTATGATTGCGCATCTTCAACGTGGCGAATTCAATAGTACACGGATTCTCCGCGACGAAACTGCGGGAACCATGCAGACCCGTTCTTTTCAAAACGCTCCGGGTGTCAACGGACTGGCCCACGGATTCATCGAGATGGACCGGAATGGCCATCGAGTAATAGGTCATAGCGGCGATACATTTTGGTTCCACACTATTTGGGCGATGCTGCCTGATCATGGCGTCGGAATTTACGCATCTTACAACACAGATAGCGGTGCTGAGGCCAGGTCGAAGTTATTTGAAGCATTCATGGATCGCTACTTTCCACCGGAAAATACTGAGTCAGTGCCCGCAATCGACGCTTCAAACGTGAGTGAATTGAAACGCTTTGAAGGAAAATATCGTTCGAATCGTATATCCTATACCACACTTGAGAAGTTGGCTGCGCTGACCGGCGGAATCGTTGTAAAGATTGATGACGACGGCGCGTTACTTCTGAGGGCCTCGGAAACCATTCGGATGCGCGAAGTCGGGCCGCTCGTCTTTCAGGAGATTGATGGCAGCCGACGTGTTCGTTTTTTAGAATCCGAAGACGGCCAAATAGCGAAACTATTCATGAACGACGTTCCCGTGTTCGCGTTCGACCGGATACCAATGAGCGAGCTGCCCATATTGCATGCACTGTTGCTCGTCCTAGGATTGCCCGTATTGTTGAGCGGCGTAATCGCATGGCCTGCGGGCGCATTCAGCAGGCGCAATGATGAGCCGGTATTCTCACAACAGCATATTCCCGGAGCCGCGCGATGGACCGCATGGGCGGCGGCATCGGCACTCGTGATCTTCACCGTGGGGTTTGGACTCACGATGCAAGACTCACGGCAAATCGTTTACGGTTTACCCGCGCACATGCCTGTGCTTCTGTGCCTACCGTTGATCGCAACTGCGCTCACATACGTAGCCGTGTTGTTCGGACTGCTGTTTCTGGTGCGCCGCATTGGGACCTTGCGCGCACGGATCCATTACATGGCCGTAGTGACGGCATGCGTAGTGATGGTGTGGCAACTGCGCACCTGGAACCTGTTGGGCTTTTTGTACTGAGTGGGCGCGAAGGGAACGCTACGGGCTGACACGAATGTGGGCGAACTTCTCCGCCGCTTCTGCTTTTTCGATCGTCCCCAACAACGCGTCTGCATCTACAGCCTTCTTGATGCTCTCGCGCAGCTCACCGTTTTCAAGCAAATGCGCGACACCGGCCATCGTATGTACCCGTTCCGAGAATTGACGCTTGGGCAATACCAGCAATATCACGATGTGCGCAGGTTCGCGATCCGTTGCTTCGAACGGGACGCCATTCTTTGAAATACCAATTGCGCCAATGATTTCGCTAACGCGATCCGTGCCACAATGGGGAATCGCGACACCGTGTTCCATGCCAGAACTCGCGTGGCTTTCACGTTCATCGACGGCCTCGATAATCGATTCCCGCTGCGACATCGGTAGGTCATGCGCTTGAATGAGTCGGTCGGTTAATTCGGCGATCGCTTCGTGCTTGGTCTGCGCGTCGAGGGTTAGCTTGACGACACTGGTGTGTAGGATTTCGCTAAGAAGCATCAGCGGCCTCCATCTCAGCACGTCGCTTTTCGATCTTCGCCTTTGCCTTCTTACCCTTAATCATCTTGAGACGGAAGGTATCTTCGCGTTCCCGCTCATCAAGGACATCCGCAATCCCGCGCATTTCGCGCCGGAGTTTCGGAATCAAGTATTCGTTCAACGCGTTGATGCGGCGGCTCACTTTTTTGACTTCTTCACCAACGAGTTGCAGATTGGCCTCTTTCGGAGCGCACACCAACAATTGTTCGAGCATAAATTCGGCCGATTCCGCCGCTTCCAGGACATGGGCCGATGCATCATACTGCCCGATACTGCGCTGATTCGGTGCGCGAACGATTCCGTCATGCGCAATGTCGCCGAGGGTAATACCCCAAACTTTTTCGGTCTTTACTTCAAGCGGCATTTCGCGTTGACCGGCGATGCCGACGGATGCGACCTCAGCGGTACCGCGTACGGCGCGGGCGATCGCCATCGCTGCGACGGACGCGCGGCCACGGTCGTGAAGCTCATTCCGAAGCTTACGCAATTCTTTCGCGCGCTCGATGAGTTCCTTCAACAGTGCCTCGCGCTTACCTTCGAGCAGTTGCACACCATCGCTGGCGAACTTAATCTGGGCCTTGCGGGCCAGTAAATTCATCCGCGTTGGGGCTATGGCGTCTACACTCATGCTTTACAATTCCGTTCGGTTTCGCCTTGTGTGCGATCTATTCCATGTACGGCGAATGGACGCCGTCTTCCATAATCGGGGTGTAGTACGCATTGACCGTATCGCGATTCACGCGCGTCAACTCTTCCTTCGGCAGGATTCCCAGAAGTTGCCAACCGAGGTCGAGTGTTTCATCAATCGTCCGGCGCGTGTCGCCCTGGCCAATCATCTGCGCTTCGAATTCATTTGAAAATTGCAGGTACCGGCGATCAAGCGGCGTCAATGCGTCTTCACCGACGATGGCCATCAGCTTGCGGATGTCTCGACCATTCGCATAACTCGCATACAACTGGTTCGCGAGCTCGCGGTGATCGGCGCGCGTCTTGCCTTCGCCAATACCGTTGTTCATCAATCGCGACAGACACGGCAGCAAGTCCACCGGCGGGAACACGCCCTGCCTGTGCAAACCACGGCCCAATACGATTTGACCTTCAGTAATGTACCCGGTCAAATCGGGAATCGGATGCGTGATGTCGTCATCCGGCATGGTCAGGATGGGCATCTGGGTAACAGAACCCTTCCGACCACGGATACGGCCTGCGCGTTCATAGATCGTAGACAAATCGGTATACATGTAGCCGGGATATCCACGACGGCCCGGAATCTCTTCGCGGGCACTAGATATTTCGCGCAGGGCTTCGCAATAACTCGTCATGTCCGTTAGAATTACAAGCACCTGATAGTCAAGTTCAAACGCGAGATATTCAGCCGTCGTCAGCGCGCAACGCGGCGTGAAAATACGTTCAATTGCCGGGTCATCCGCTTTGTTGATAAACGCGACCACGCTTGAACCACGTCCGCCTTCTTCGAACGAGCGAATGAAGTACGCCGCTTCACGTTCGGTCAGACCCATCGCGCCGAACACGACCACAAACTCTTCCGAGTCGCCTTTGGTCGATGCCTGCTGCACGATAAGGTTGGCCACTTCGTTCGCCGGCAAACCGGAACCGGAGAAAAACGGCAACTTCTGACCGCGCACGAGCGTGTTGAAACCGTCCACGGCAGAAACGCCCGTTTCGATAAAGTCATTTGGCTTGTCGCGCGACACGGGGTTGATGGCGCTACCCGTAATGGTCCGTTCGGTTTCCGCGACAACCTGGGGCAATCCGTCGATGGGCTCGCCCAGTCCGTTGAAGCGGCGACCGATGATGTCCTTCGACAACGGGATGGTCGCGCTCTCGTCGCGCAGCGCGACGGACGTGTTTTTCACGTCGATGCCTTGGGTCCCTTGCAGTACCTGGACGACGGCGTGCGAGCTGCTGGCTTCAAGCACCTGGCCTTGACGTTTGCCCGCGGGGGATTCGAGTGTGAGTATCGCGCCCGTAGGGAAACGGCCGCCATTCTTCAGGAAAACCAAAGGTCCTGAAACGTAGCTCAGATCCCAATACTCTTTGTGCAGAAGATCGGTGTCGGTGGTTGCCATAGGGTGCAGTCCTTTAACCTAACTCTTGGCCAATTCGGCCAGGGCTCTTTTCATTTCGGCGATCGTCGCGTCCTTTTTGGCCGCGAATCCGTCATTCGGCTCATCGCGCAAGCGCGATACATCTTCGCGCACCGGCAAGTCGAGAATCCGTTGAAGCGAAATTTCTTGATCGACCAGTTTTTTGCTCTCATCGTAAAACGCCATCAGTGCTTCTTGTATACCGGCGTTCTTTTCCAAACTGCAGAACGCGTCATTTTCCGAAAAGGCGTTCTGCTGCAAAAACACTTCGCGAATCATGCGCGAAACTTCCAGCGTCAATCGCTCGGCGTCTTGTAAAGCGTCGGGGCCAACGAGCTGGACGACTTCTTGCAGTTCCGCGTCCTTTTGAAGCGTGGTCGAAATCCGTTGACGTAAATCTAGCCAACCGGCCGGCGCGTGCTTATCGAACCAGGGCGACAGCTCTTTGAGGTAGAGCGTGTAGCTGCGATTCCAGTTCACGGATGGATAATGCCGGCGGTATGCGAGCGCTGAATCGAGCGCCCAAAGCCCACCGGCCACGCGCATCGACGTCTGCGTAACGGGTTCGGAGAAGTCACCACCGGGAGGCGACACTGCGCCTACCGCTGTAACCGAGCCCGTGCGGCCGCCTTCGCCGTTCTCGGGTTGCGAGCCGGCGCAGATGACGCGACCAGCGCGTTCGTAGAACTGTGAGATACGTGCGGCAAGATAGGTCGGATACCCTTCTTCACCAGGCATTTCTTCTAAGCGCGACGAGATTTCACGCAAGGCTTCCGCCCAACGGGAAGTACTATCCGCCATGAGCGCGACGTTGTAGCCCTGGTCGCGGTAGTATTCCGCCAACGTAATTCCTGTGTACACCGACGCATCACGCGCGGCCACAGGCATGTTTGAAGTATTCACCACTAAAACCGTGCGGTCCATCAACGGGCCACCCGTTTTCGGGTCAGTCAAATCCGGAAATTCGTCAAGCACGTCAGCCATCTCGTTGCCGCGTTCGCCGCAACCTACATAAATGATGATGTCCGCGTTGCAATACTTGGAAAGACTTTGCTCCACAACCGTCTTACCTGCGCCGAAACCGCCCGGCACAATCGCCGAACCACCCAACGCAATCGGGAACAGACAGTCCAATACGCGTTGCCCCGTAAGGAACAATTCGTCCGAACCCTGCTTCTCGTGATACGGGCGCGGTAATTTCACCGGCCACGGATGCATCAATTTTAGCTGCGTACCGTCATCCAACGTGGCGATAGTCTCTTCAACCGTGAATTCGCCATCGTTGATGGATTGAATCGTGCCCGACGAATTGGGCGGCACCATGACCTTGTGCGTCAAATGCTCCGTTTCCGGAACCGTGCCCAGTACATCGCCGCCAACGACTTTGTCCCCGACTTTCGCCGTCGGTGTGAAACTCCAACGCTTTTCACGGTCGAGCGCCACGGCGGTAAGGCCGCGATCAATAAAGTCTCCAGACGCTTGTTGCAACGTGATGAGCGGGCGCTGAATACCATCAAACGTCGAACCGAGCAAACCCGGTCCGAGTTCAACGGACAACGGTAAGCCGGTCGATACAACGGGCTCGCCAAGATACATACCGCTCGTATCTTCGAACACCTGCGCGAACACAGTGTCGCCGTCGATGCGGATTACTTCGCCCATCAAATTCATGTTGCCGACGCGGAGGATTTCGCCCATACCCACACCCAACATGCCCGATGCCGATATCATCGGCCCGGAAATGAGCGTAAGTTCGCCGGTAATGGCTTCGGTGGTGGTCGTCATGAATCGGTCACTCCAATCGTATTTCGTATCCGATGGCGGGTTTCAGCACCGCCGATAAGTACGCGTCGACATCCGCGTCTTCCTCTTCAAACATGGGGCAATACACGAGTAGCGGGGAGCCCTTGTGTTTGGAGAGTGTATTGATAAACCGCTCGGAGAATGCGTCGCGAAAATCTTCCTGAACGATCACGACGTCGTGATCGCTCTCGAGCAAATTGCGCAACATCTCCTCGGCACTTTCGACATCGGCTGCGCGCCGGACCGTTACGCCCGTCAACGCCAAGTTCAGCGCCACATGGTCTTGTGCAATGGCAACAACTTTAGCCACGGCGCATCTCCTCAAAAGCGAGACTACGCATACAACACCTCCTCGCGAACACGGCCGCGAGGCAAGTGGCGCACTTCGCCGCGCGCAATCATGCGGAGGTTTACGGCTTCGTTGTATTTCAACCAGCTGTAGTACATCAAGATGGCCATCGTCATAATCCGTTCGCGAGACATATGGCCAAGATACTGAATCATCAGCAATTCCATCATACGATCGATGGGGGCATACCGGTTCGTTTGAATGAAGGCCGCAAGCCGTTCCGCCAAGTCAGCGTACCGCGTGCCGCCCAAATGCTCCATGGCATCCGCTGCATCGCGCGATCCCGCCATCGATTCCAGGGTCGAAGCGCTGAGATGTCCCGCAGGCAAAAGTCGATCTTGCGAGAGTGTGCCATCACCGCCGGTCTGTCCATGCTGCAAAATCATCCGTAAATTAATGCGGTCGATGTCAATTTTCAGCGCCCGGCGAAGCAATTCGCTGTTCGGGTCTGTCGCACCGCTCAATTTGCGCGCGTTCGTTACAAAATAGTTTTGGTCCAATGCGTCTTCGAGTACTTGCAGGCCACCTTCGCCATGATACCCGTCCGCAGCAGACGCAAGCGCACCGCACAACGTCGGATTCCAACTCGACAACGCCGAAATCAAATCTTCCATCGTCGATCGGCCCGCGAATTCATTTGCCAACGCGACGGTGAGTGTGGGGCCGGGAACGAGCGAATCGGCACCAGTCTGCACATCCAGGTTATGGTGGCGATTGCGCAACAGCGCTTTCACACCGACCAAGTCCCAGCGCATCAGGAATAGCCGCACCGGACCGCGCAAGTTACCTTGAGCACTCCGCAACAATCGCCGGTACGTTTCAACCAGATTGCGGGACACGCCCAGTTCAATTGCGTCAGCGCCGCCACGTTCGGTCAACGCTTCCGCCATTTCTTTCTTATAGGGCGACTCAACCAATACTTGAGCGAGCTGATCCACGTCACCCTTTTCCAACATCTCATCGAGTTGTTGGTGCGTGAACAGTTCACTCATCATGCCGCGCACTCGCGCGTTCATGTGTATGGCCAGCGGGCTGAATTTTGCCACCGCTTAGGTCCCTTCCGGAAACAGAATTTGAAGACTGCGTTTACGCGCTTCACGTTCCAGCTTCTCGTACCGGCTCGACAACGTATGAATCACGCGGTACGTTTGATTGCTATCTTGAACCGACACTCCGTCCGTCAAGGTATTTGAACCTTGAACGGTTGCACGGGCGTGGCCATTGCTCTTGAGCCAACCCTGACAACGTTCAAGCTGAGCGGTCGGAACAATAACGGTCGCTTCTTCCGGCGCCGCTTCCATCGCGCTCGCGAGCAACGACTCAATCATCGGCGCGAAATCGGCCGATGACGCCAAACGACTAAATTCGGATCGAGCCGCATCCAACGCCTGATCAACGACCGCTTGTTGCATCGCCAAACCTTCGCGATCCGCTTCAGACTCGGCCACGAGTTTTGCGCGGCGCTCCTGAAAAGCAAGCGAATCCGATTCACGTGCAACCGCGGCCTTGCGCTGTTCTTCGACCTGAGCCTGGGCAGCAGCAACAATCGCGTTCGCCTGACGTTCGGCTTCCGCAGCTTTGGATTCGCACTCCGACGAGGCTTTCGCCTCGAGCGTAGCTATTAGGGCAGCTTCCATTGACCTAAATCAGGTTCAATTAGATGTTGCCGAGCAGCAAGAATGCGATAACGAAACCAAGAATAACGATGGTTTCCGGAATTGCGAAGAGGATAAGTACGTTCGTGAAGAGTTCTGGCTTCTCGGCCATTGCGCCTGTACCGCCCGCACCAACGCCGGACTGCGCCAGACCGGTACCAATACCAGCACCGGCTACGGCAAGACCCGCTCCGATACCAATTCCGAGAATGCCGAGACCACCCGCGCCGCTGCCTTCTTCGCCATGATCGTCTTCTTGCGCGAATGCGGCGGGGACGCCTAGCGTCAGGCAAAGCGCCATTAACGCCAACCCTAGATATAAGACCCGTTTGCCATTGCTTGCCGTTACCATACCGCCTCCTTTTTGAAAGGTTTGTAGCTGCTACCTTCAGGTGAATAGAACTTCGGCAAAAACTCAACGTAATTCAGACGCAACGAATGAAGCGTTGGACTAAATACACCGATGCCGAGGTTAAGAGCATGAACTAGAATTGCGACCGGGATGCCAATGTAAAACACTTGCTCGCGCGCAGCACCGTTCGCGATATCAGCCAACGCGATCGACGCAACGCCCAGCGCCATCAAACGCGCATAGGACAACACGTTTCCAACGAGTGAAACGATTTCGAGAATGTTTATCAGGCCGAGCGGCCCCATCAATCCGAGCAACAGGCCCGCGCCACCGATGAACAGGATGCCCGCGAGGACATACATCGGTGTCGAGTCAAATACCGGCCAATGCGCGTACCCGCCGAAAATACCGATACCAATCGCCGTCAAACCCATCAACATACCAACTTGCTCGTAGGCGTGTTTCGTGTGGCCGTGCGCCAATTTTTCACGAATACCCAAGATCATCGACAGCGGAATGTGGACCACGCCGAACATGATGCCATACAAAAGAAGCGTATCGGTCTCATGCGCGCGATGGAACAGATAGGGTACGTGGAAAGCCTTCTCAGCAAAGTCGCCGAGGTATTCTCCGTATATCACCCCGAACACGATGGACGATACGCCCATTGACATCGCGACGATCCCGATTGAACGAACAACTTCGTGATGATTCCATTTCCGGAAAATCCAGAATCCAACGCTAAGAATAATCGCACCATATACCGCATCGCCCAAGATAAATCCGTAGAACAGAATGAACGAAATCGCGACGAGCGCGGTCGGATCGTATGTTCCGTAGGTAGGCGGTTTGAATAGCATTAACAAGACTTCAAAGGGTTTAAACCAGGGATGATTCTTCAGCAGCGTCGGAACACGATTCGGATCGACTTCACTTTGTGGCAACACATCAACCGCAACTTTACCCGGGAACTTCTCTTCCAGATCCGCAGTAAACGACTTTGTCTCATCGGTAGGCACCCAGCCATGAATGACACCGAGCAATTCGCTATTGGCGAAATTTCCGCATACCGTATATTGAGCCACGCGATCATTAACGATGCGTTCAAGCGCCACTACATCTGCACCGACTTCCGCGGAGTACGCGTCGATTTCGGACTGCACCGCGGTCAAATTGCTTTCCTGGGACGCAACGTTGCCATTCAATTTGGCGATCATATCACGCAACGACATCCCTTCCAACGCCTGATCCGGCACATCGACCGTCGCGATGTGTTGTTCGCGCATGACGGTCGCAACCGCGTCACTCTTTGCTTCGGGATGCGTGATGACACCCGCAGCAACGTTCTTTCCCATCGTCCGGGAAAGCAACGTCGCATCGGAACCGATCTTTTCGTTGAGCGCCTCTTCAAGACGCTCCAAAGCCCGCGTGACATCACCTTTGAGCACAAACGCGCGCGCGTTCTTGCCAAGCTGAACGTCGCGTTGTTGCACCAAAGGCTCAATGGTTTCGAGATTGTTCTTGAAATTGTTGAGGACTTCGAGATTGTCTTGAATATTGACGCGGCGGCGTGCCAGCCGACGAAGATTTCTGCTAATGGTTCGCGCCAACGAACGCCATGCATCTTGACCTTGTGTCGTTAACCGCTGCGTTGCCGCTGTCACAACTTCGTGCGACGGATTCGTACTCAGCAGCGGACGAACTTCCGATATGTTCCGTCGAAATGCATCGAGCAGGTCATACTCTTCGCGCTGGTCTTCCGGGATATGGGTGCGATGGAGGTAATCCGCATCATCTTCAAATACGAGCGGGACTTCTTCCATGTGCATCACGCCTTGCGCCTGAATGAATGCCGCAAGATCGGACAGACTTTCCCGAACACATACGACTTCAACGCGTTCCATGCGCGCAATCATGACGTACCCCCGGGAAGAATGAGCGCGACGACTTCGCGCGTCGCAGCGTCGAGATGCGCTTCCGCCTTACTTCGACCGGTAGCGACTTGTTGCTGGGCCGCGTTCATAATAGACTCGCGCTCAATACCACGCTTGTCTTCAGATGCACGACGCATGGAGTCAATCTCTTCATTCAAAGTCTTTTCAGCTTCCGCGGCAATGCGGGCCGCTTCCTGCTTCGCCGAGTCAATCGTACGTTGAGCAGCCAATTCGGCTTCCCGAACTTTGGCCAATAACTCACGCTCGTGCTGAGCGACTTTGCTAAGTACGCCTTTGTGACCGGAATTATTTTGACCAGAATTGTCCACGTCACACCCTATGAGAATACGCCGGAAAAGAAGACCAAAATGCCGCAAATGAACGCGGGATCCGGGTACAGCCAACTCGATTACGCACCCGCAAGAATCGGCTAGTCCAGCGCACGACCTAATGTTGCCAAAAGCGATTAGGCGTAGTCAAGTAAAATCGTTCTTTCAGTCACGAATTAGGCTAATAAGCTATAAATAAACGACTTACAACGCTATCGAGTGACAGGATTTCGAAAAAGGCGAGCTAGAACGAACCAAATATCGATACTGCAAAAGACGGCGAGGTTACTTAGCGCCGCCCCCCTGAACTCCTCTCCAAGGCGTCGGCAACGACGCCTGTAAACCAACTAACTAAGGACATAGGTGTACTATTATCTACGTCTCCACGATCGCTTCGCGCCGCCGCAAGGACTGGTGCGCGCGGCGGCGGACCCGCAGCCGATCCACGCAACGCTGCACCCCTGAGCGACATGACTACGATGACACTAGGCCGTTTCGCGTTCGCTTGAATTTCACGCACAGCGTCAGAGATGCGAACATTTAGATACGCCAACTGATCAAGAAATGCCCGTCGATGAATCTCGGGATCAAAAAATAGTCGCGCGGTGTCCAACGGACCCACGGCATAGGGAAAAGCGCGCGCGCCATCATCACGAAATATGAACGGAGGTTCAGGTACCGGCAAGTACGCAAAGACAAAACGGGGTTGACGGCCTTCAGCTTCTGCAACCAAAGGCAGTCTTTCCAACACGAACTCCACGTAACGCCGAGTGGGTTCAAATTGCCAGTAGACGGGGTTGCGATAACGAACATGAAAATAAAGTTGGAGCGCGCGTGCAGCAATCGTACGATCGCAGAGTATCCGTTCGAATTCACTTAGCACCGTCATCGGCTTCAACGTTTGATCGAATTGCGATGACGGCCGCAACGCTTCGATACCCGAATCGAAACCGATACATTCGTAACCGCGATCATGCAACACTTTAAGCAAGAGGCTATCATCCAACGCACGTTGAATGTAATGAGCACGCGCACCAGCGGGCAATGTTTCCGGTATCCACGCTTCAACGGGCGCAAGGTTGAAGCATGCTGCAAGCGCGTGGACAGGCTCGGCATACGCCGCGTCTACGCCCGCCGCTACTGTAAAACCCTGCGACGACAAATCACTCAAGAAAGGGGCGTTGTCGTATTGAAAAGCCTCCGCCAATACGGATGCACGAGGATACCCATCGAGCGCAAGAACGTACACGTCCGGCTGCGCAAATGCCACTCCATTCGAATCGAATATCGAGTACTCTCTTAATTGTGTGGGCGACCAATCGGGCAGCGTCGCTTGCGCACGTTCCTGGACAAGCGCATAGCCCGCGTATAAAACGATCAACGCGCCGCCGAACACGTTTCCCGTACTGGTCAATCGAAAACGGTCACCGGCAAACACCAAGAATGAACCGGCGATCACAACACTCAACACACAGTAGAGCGAAATGGCAACTGCGGCACGTCGACCATAAGCCGGTGAAGTCGCCACACTCAAGAGTACGAATACAACCAACGCAACTACGATCAACACGCGCCCGGTTCGTGTTCGTGCGCGCATAAACCAGGCCGTGCATGCTAGGACCAAGGCAATCAAGACGCCGCCAAGCGCGATCGAAGTAGACAACGTGCCTCGGATGGGAACGATCATTTCAATGACTGACTCAAGAATCGGCCAAACGAGAAAACCGGAAAACAACAACACCGATGTCGCCGCGCCTGCGCGATGGATATCCCCGCGTGCTCGCGCCAGGACCAGCCACACGGCAAACGCACCTAACAGGTAAACGGCCAGGGCGGGATAGATGCGATCGATGGTCAGCGTCGCAGCGTTCTGGCCGTAGAGCGCCAACACCGGACACGCCGCAAGCATGAACGGGTGCAACACGCGCGGCCGCCGTAGATCGCGGAGCGCCTGCATACCGATGCCTTGGATTGATGATTGCGATGGTGAAGAAATGATTTACACCTGAGTATATATTCAGCTATAATACTACTTGGTTCGAGGGCGGAATAACCCACTCACTACATATTGTGCTTTAAGATAGTTTAACACACTGCATTTTGACGGCTTGGCCGTTTCCTGATATGATCGTCGAATCCAATAAACCGGGAGGATGATGTATTGCGAGCCCGGATACCACGACAACGAAGCTCCATAAATCCGCGATCGCTACGCGCGAACGCGTCGCAAAACATCAGGCTAGACAGACTCGCCCCCCATTTCTATAATCCCTCCCCAACTTGCGGCGGCCGCCATCGGTTTGGGGGATCAGCCGTCCGCAACGTACACCGGGGCCGTTTTCGCGCCTGCGCGAAGAACGAGTCCACCTTGTGAGGGGGCATGAAATTCGTTGAACCAAAAGTGTTTCTAGTCGGGGAAACCCGCATCATCGAGGATCAGTTGCAAGACTACCTCGAACACGTCGGCGCGCCCGAATGGACGTCGGATGCGCCCAGCGACGCGGAGCGCTTGACGGAAATGTTGGGGCGTTTGTGTTACCGGTCATTCAAGCCAGGATTGAACCCAAACGTCACGCGCACACGCGAAGGTAATGGCCCGTACCTCGGACACATTCTCGAAGTCGGCCACGGCAGCGTGCTCGAACACGCCATGCTCAATTTCGTTTTTGCAGATGTGAGTCGCGTATTCACGCACGAGCTCGTCCGCCATCGTGCGGGCACGGCGATCTCGCAAGAGTCGCTACGCTTCGTCCGCCTCGACAGCTTGTCGACGTATGTGCCGATGCACATCAAAGAGAGCGAAGCTGGCATGGAGATCATGACGCGCACGGTCGAGCATCTCGAACAAGTCCAAAAAGAACTCGCCGAGGCGTATAAGATCGACGACGAAAAAAAGTTTGACGTCAAAAAGAAGCTGACTTCTGCCTTTCGCCGCCTAGCGCCCATCGGCGTCGCGACCACCATCGGCTGGTCGTGCAACATGCGATCACTACGCCATGTATTGGAGATGCGCACCGATCCAGGCGCAGAAGAAGAAATCCGGTTCGTATTTGCTAAAGTGTACGAGTTGGTGAAAGACCGCTATCCGAATCTAATGGGGGATTATGAGTCCACGGACGTCGAGGGTATCCCGTGGCTTCAGACCAAGAACCGCAAAGTTTAGACAGGATGTTGGGTTCAATTTACACAAGAGAAAAGTCATCTCGAGCGAAGTCGAGAGATCTACCACGAATTATCAAGCTCGCTACGGCGCAAAGGTAGATTCCTCAACAACGCTCGGAATGACATGGGTTGAGTCGAGTATTTGCAAGATGGCTCAAGGTTTGACGAAAAGTATAAGAATTACGATCTAGGGGGTTACGATGCTGTTCTCGATTCGCGAACGATTCAAAATGGACGATGCGTTCATCGCCGACTACGAAGGCCGGCAACCCGAGTGGGGGCCGCTTGGGTACGTCACTTACAAACGAACGTATGCGCGTGTCGTGAACAACGAGACCGAACGCACCGAAGAATACTTTGAAACCGTCCGCCGGGTCGTCGAAGGTTGTTACACCATCCAACTGAATCACTGCCGCAACTTGCGGTTACCGTGGAATCCGGACAAAGCGCAACGGTCGGCACAGGAAATGTACCGGCTGATGTGGAACTTCAAGTTCCTCCCCCCCGGACGTGGCCTCTGGATGATGGGCACGGACTACATCTACGAACGCGGTTCCGGCGCACTCAACAATTGCGCATTTGTATCGACGCACGACATCGGATTCGATTTTTCCGGACCCTTCTGTTTCCTCATGGATTTGTCGATGCTTGGCGTGGGCGTCGCATTCGACAACAAGGGCGCGGGCGTCGTCGATATCGCGGACCCGGAAATCTCGGATGAAACGCACGTCGTTGAGGATTCCAAAGAGGGCTGGGTAGAAATCGTCCGCATCTTGCTCGAGTCCTACATCGGCAATAGTGCACGTCCTGCAAAGATCGATTACTCGAAAATTCGCCCGGTCGGAGAGCCCATCCGCACGTTCGGCGGTATCGCGCCCGGCCCCGGTCCGCTCCAGGAATGTGTCGCGAATATCGACACCATCCTGAAACCACGTATCGGCCACGGCATCACTTCATCCGACATCACCGACCTGATGAACGTCATCGGCAAGTGCGTAGTATCCGGCGGCGTACGACGTACCGCTGAACTCGCGCTCGGCGAACCGACGGACAGCGAATACCTCAAACTTAAAGACCCGGACCTCCACGGCGAACAACTCAAAGCGTGGCGATGGGCATCGAACAACAGCGTGTCGGCGGAAGTCGGCATGGAATACAAAACGCTCGGCGAACAGACCGCGAAAAACGGCGAACCCGGTTACTTCTGGTTGGACAACGCACGCGCCTATGGCCGGCTCAAAGACGAAATGGATTACAAGGACGAAAAAGTCGCGGGCACAAATCCGTGCGCCGAGCAGAGCCTCGAGTCCTATGAGATCTGCAATCTGGTCGAGACCTTTCCGTCCTTGCACGAGTCCTATGAAGAATACGAACGCACGCTGAAATTCGCCTACCTCTACGCAAAGACCGTGACGCTAGTCCCCACGCACAACGAACGCACCAACGCCATCATGCTCCGCAACCGCCGCATTGGCCTCTCCCAATCCGGCATCGTCGAATCGTTCGAACGCCACGGCCGCCGCAACCACTTCGACTGGTGCGACCAAGGCTATCAATACGTCTGTAAACTCGATCAAATCTACGCGGACTGGCTCTGCATCCCCGAGAGCATCAAAAAAACCAGCGTCAAACCAAGCGGCACCGTATCACTACTCCCCGGCGTAACGCCCGGCATCCATTACCCCCACGCCGAGTTCTATTACCGCACCATCCGCTTAGACAAAACCAGCCCGCTCATCGAACCTATCCGAAAAGCCGGATTCCGCATCGAAGAATCCGTCTACGGCGACAACACCTGGGTCGTATACTTCCCCGTCCACCAAAAAAACTTCGAACGATCCAAAGACGACGTCTCCGTCTGGGAACAAATGGAAAACGTAGCCCAAATGCAATACTACTGGGCCGACAACCAAGTCTCCGCCACCATCACCTTCAAACCCGAAGAAGCAAAAGACATCCCCAAAGTACTCGAGATGTACGAACCAAGACTAAAATCGATCAGCTTCCTAC
>JAJDAB010000511.1 GCA_029262095.1 Candidatus Hydrogenedentota bacterium | reverse complement strand
ACATCGGTGCCGTCTCGGTTGAAGAAATTGCTACCAGCATCACGGCCCAACTCGTCGCCATCCGTCGAAATAAGACCGGTAAGACAGCAGACCCATTAGCCGAATTCGCGAAACCTTGAACCGCGAGGGACGGCGAGATTTTTCAGGGACGTGCGAAGCAAGTCTGGGCTTGGCCGGGTCTCTTCCAACGTCATGCCCGCGAAGGCGGGTATCCAGTGGGTAAACGAGGTCGACTGCAATACGTCTGGATTCCCGCCTTCGCGGGAAAGACGAACGGGAGGATGCCTCACGGTGTGGCCGATCTCCTCAAGGGCTTCCGAAGGAAGTCCGGAGCCGCGCCACGTGCACGCACCAAAGTCTCGCTGCTAATATTAGTGGCAAACGTCACAGCTTAATCATACATCTGAGTTTATCTGTGTTCATCTGTGGCTAATCCGAAATGGGCTAGGAATCCAGCGTGGCTAACGAATCCACCATAGGCGCCATCGTCCTCGCCGCAGGCGAGTCACGCCGCATGGGCACACAAAAACTACTGCTCCCATATGCGGGCCGCCGAGTCATCGAACATATCGCTGACGCCACACTGAGTAGCCGCGTCGACCACACAATAGTTGTCACTGGGTTCCAACCGGAACGCATTCGCGAGGCGCTAGATGGTTTCGCCGTAACAATCGCGCAAAATGACAACTACGCAGAAGGCATGCTGACTTCGATTCGCACCGGACTCGCCGCATTGCCGGAAGATCTTGAAGCATTCATGGTCGTCCTGGGCGATCAACCCAGCCTCTCCAGCAAAATCATCGATTTCCTCATCGATGGTTTTCGCGCTTCACCAAAAGGAATCGTCGTCCCGTATATCAATGACGACTCCGGCCACCCAATCATCATCGACGCCACCTACCGCGAAGAAGTCATGACCAAATTCGACGACACCGGCTTGCGCGGCCTCATCTACGGCAGACCAGAGGAAGTCCATCGACTCCCCGTAACCGATCCCGGTGTCCTGCGCGACATGGACACGCCGGAAGACTACGAGCGGGAAGTGAGGGTGCTCAAACTATTACAAGATTAGCTTTTTACTCGGAAACCGTGGGTGTCGCGAGGACGAATTACTGCGGCGGAATTTAGTACTTTGCACTGCAATTCCTGCATTCGAAATTGTTGGTATCATAGTTTGATGATGAGCTATTGGGGCATCTCGATTGATGTACTAGTGCGATTTGCCAAGGTACATATCGTTCGCATAGGAGATCGTGTCGCTCTACCTGGATACTTTATGATGACAAGTCCAATTGCGCTTGAATCTGCGGAGATCATGATTATAGTATAAGTATTAATATATTGTATCCAGAAGCAACTCTAGGAGTTTCGTTGATGGATCCCGTAACGTTGGGGCTGATAACACCAGCCGTCATAGCGTACTTCATGTCCGGAGCCCACGGAAAAGTTGTTGATGGAGTCAAGAACGCTGGCGTAATCGCGGACTGGATTCGAGGATTGCGGCCAGTCGAAAACGAGCGTACGCACTACCTGTTGTTGGACGGTGACTCTCGAGCGGGCAAATCTGCCTTTCTTACGCGCATCACACGTCCACTCGCGATGGCCGAAGATATCCAGAGAATTCCGGCGACTCATGTGACTGAGCACTTTGTTTCCCGTGCCCACCCCATCGCGATAGCACCGCCGCCTGAACCCAGAAAAAAACCTGTGATGCATATGCTTCGAGTTGCTGATTTTAGGGGAGAAAGTCCCTCGCAGTTTCTCAACGCAGTTGAGGAAATGAATGGACAACTAGCGAGAACCGGCCAAGAGAGTAGGTCGGCAATAGTGTTGATGGTCATAGATATTAACGAGTCAATCGAGAAGGTCAAGTCAATAGAGCGAGGATTTCTGGATCTAAAGTATAAGAATCGGAATGCTCGTGACCTCATAAAGTCGGTTATTGTGTTTCTCAACAAAACTGACCTGCTCACCTCAGAGCAACGTGATCAATACATTGCTGATTACTCTGATGCAGTAAGAAAAATACTAAAGAACACTTTTGAAGAGGAGATGAGCGTAGAACTACTCTGTGGATCCGCATTGGAAGGCTCTGGAATTCACGATTGTTACGCGACCATCCTTCGGGCGTTCGAATTGGACCAGCTCTTAGAGCCGATTGTCAGCGAATGAAAATCTACAACTACGTCAACTTGCGGTGGGCGTCCGGATTTGACCGAGTCAGTGACGCTCATCGCGAAATCGTACCGCGTATCGAAGATTTCTTGAATTCGTTGAACGGGCAAGATAGTGAGCCTGGCGTGTATTCGCTGTGGGACCTCCAGATGCGCATCTATATTGGCGCAATAGTTGTGCGTTCCTCCGTCATTGTTAAGCGTCCCGACGGGGCGGAGAATTGTACGCCTGCGGATTATGTACATGCGATTGCAATAACTGGGAGTTCGAAGAAACCTCTCGATGATGCGTGGCTTACGGGATTATTTCAACACCAGTACAGTGAGAATTTGCAAGAATCTATCGCTAGATTCCATTCAGAGTTGTCGACCCAAGAAAAAAGCGAAGGTCGGGACGTCGTAGAGCAAAAATTTATTACTGAGGTTGCAGTGAAGGGCGTACGAAAAGGACAGCTTAGTTCGTCAGCCCCTCGACAAAGTTCGCCCTCTGAAGCTTCAAGTCTTCCCCAAAATTCGAATCCCGGCGGAGACCAAGAAAGCATCGAGATATTGAGAAGTTCCCGAAGCACGAAACCTGAAAAACTTAGGGAGCCGAATAGGGATTCGGAGTCGTTGGCGCTGCACTCGGTAAGTACGCACTGGCAAAGTCCCGGAAGCTTCGCCTTCAACACCTTGGCACTCGTTTGTGCGATTAACTTTCTCGCTGTGATTGTCCTATGGGCAAATACCAGGATATCTTCGGATATCGAGACTAGAATCGGAAAAATAGAAAGTGTGTTACGAGAAATTCAAAAAGATGCAAGTAGTACAGAAGAAGCCACTGGCGCGGTTTCGTCGAATGTAGGTGGTAACAATTCGAATGCCGAGATTGTATCTGACAGGGCAGAAAATAAGTCGGTGGACGATTGAAGCACAGAACGCCCACTACAAAAGAATCGCGGACCAAATCAATCTGAAGAAGAGTATGACGAGTCGACATAGATTCTCGATTCGATTGAGTCAGGGGTGAACATTGTGAATACGGAAAAGCGCGCTCGAATCAAGAACCAATTTTGGAAAGAACACTTTCGAAAGTGAGAAACATAGAGGCTCGATCTAACGAATCTCGTTGCCTCGATGGAAATCTCTGAAGAAGTGACCACAAGACTCGTCGAAAACCAAGAGTGGCGAACGGTAACGAGAGCGCGATACCGTAGATGCGTACATCGTAGCCTCACCGCATCCTGCCGATACACTCGTAACGCTTAGGTTGCGTGAGAAACGTATACACTTTCGTCGTTGCAGCGTTCTCCGAAGGAGTCCGCTTGTGAGCGTACGTATCTATTGCGATATCTGTATGCAAGTATTCTTAGTCGTCTTTGGCAAGTCTCCATATGACATCGTGTATCCGTTTGATTCTCACTAGTGATCGTTCCCCATCTGGATCTGCAATTCCGGGTGTACGAGATTCCTGTCACTACCAAAACTAGCCACGATTGAAATATGAACTCCGTACGTACCAGTAGTTGGAACTAGCATGACAGCGTGGCAGATAACCAGCACGCAAACTAGTAGTGCAGCGATGTGTGTCGTGCATACGGTGCGTCGGCAGTCGAACGATGTTTCGGTCAGAGGATGTAGTCGCGCTATCATCTTCATCGTGAATTTTTCCGTATTCTCCGCCAGGAGTGCATCCCCGCCCACATGGGACGATCACATGTGGTAGTTGGGCATTGAGCTCTCCTGAGATCGGTTTCCTGATATTGATTGAGACGTCGTAGTCCTACATCGGATTCCAACGTGCCTAGAACCTTCGTCAAGAGATGGACTTTCATTCGGATTGGCGTCATGGCGACGTGCGCCCTAATCGCTGTGATCGCGCCTTTCATATCTTTTCAATACCGTCATCAAAACTCGCTCAATGCCGAACTTGAAGACGCGATTGACAAAGGTGACATCGAACTTGCGCGGCAGTTGATCGCCAAAGATGCTGATGTAAACGGACGCATTTACTTAGGGCCGTTTGCCGTGGACGGCGATGCCGCATATAGGTCCGTTGTGCGCGCGATGGAACAGGGTAACGACGACATGATGCGTTTACTCATCGAATCTGGAGCTGATCTGTATTTTTCAGAACCGAAGTACTACGAATCGGCGGTCCGATGGGCGTTGTATTACCGAAAGGTCGACGCGGCGACGTACCTGATATACGAGGCACCGGGCTTCGACATCGAGCGTGAAGATGTGAATGAACTCTTGCTTTTGAGCGCGTCGTGTGGCGACGTTGAACTCGTGGGGTTTTGGATTCAACACGGCGCGGACCCGGCGGGCGCGTTGAACAAGACGGGCGATATGCGCGGGACGCCTTTAAACCGCGCGGTGATGGATGGGCATGTGGCTGTAGTTGAGGCGCTCATCGATCACGGTGCGCCGCTGAACGAGGTCGGGGCAGGATATCCGTTCGGAACGCCGCTGACGGTGGCCTGCGAAAACGCTTTGCCCGAGATGGTCGACCGCCTAATCGTGCTGGGGGCGGATGTAAATCTGTTGAGTGACGGCGCGGCGCCCCTGCATTATGCCGTGCGAAGTGGTGGATCAAGTATCGTTCACGCGCTGTTGGAGGCGGGAGCTGATCGAACATTGACGGACGCAAATGGCTACACAGCAACCGCCGTCGCGGAACAAGCCGAGAGACCGGATATTGTGCGGCTATTAGCGGAACGCGACGTTGGGAGGAAGTGAGTCGTAGGCATGATCGTTTTGAACCGATATCGTCATCACAAGTAAAGACGTGAAGTCTCATAAGGGAACGCCAATTGTTCCGTCTTCCACACAATCGCAGGTCACAAGTCCAACTCGTGCTCGTCGTGGGTTTTGTGATCGCGTTCTTTCTCGGCGTGCGCTATGCCTCGAATCGTATTGAGAGCGGATACGATTTCCTGGAATTGGAATACGCGATCGATCAGGGCGATCTGGATGCGATCGAACGGCAATTGGGGAAAAGTGCAAGCGCAAATGTTCGCAGTCCGGACGGAAACAAAAGGACGGTGCTGCATGTAGCCGTTAATCGTGATAACCCGGATGCCGTTAAGTTGCTGATTGAGCATGGTGCGGACCCCAACGCACAGTCCAAGCGCGGTGTAACGCCGCTCCACCTGGCGGCAGACAATGCGGTGTTGGCGCGACTGCTCATCGAACATGGCGCGCGTGTTGATCTATTGGATGAGAAAGGTCGCTCTCCCTTGCATAGTGCGGCACGCGTTGGAAACAAGGAGGTCGTCCAGCTACTCATTAGCTTCGGCGCTGATATCGGAGGCGCGCCCCGCACTCCGCAATCTCCGTCGGGCTACAGTCCGGCACTAGCGGCTCTCGAGAATAGACAGATCGAGATGGCTAAATTTCTTCTTTTTGACCTGGATAGAGACAACCTTGAAGCGGAGAACTTGGAAGCGCTCTATTCCGCTGCCGCGTTTCAGAGAGAATTCGAAATGATGCGCGCTCTCGTCGAAGCCGGTGCGGACCCGAACGAAGCGCTCACTTGGCGTGTGATGGTTGGGGGTCAAGCTTCGATGGCGGTAACGCCGTTGCAATCCGCGGTTCTGGAGCGCGCACACGATGCCGTCCGCGTCATGCTCGAACTGGGTACGTCACCCGACGAAACACTGGGTTATACGGACACGCCGATCATTTTCGCCGTAGTGAACCAAACGGATAAAACAACTGTTGAACTTCTCTTGAACCATGGTCTAGACATCGACATCGTCGATCCCGAAACCGGTGAGACACCCTTGCACGCAGCGATTCGGAACTGGACTCCAGACATTGCGTACCTGTTGATTGGGCGTGGTGCAGATGTAAATGCGCTTACACCCGCAGGAAAATCGCCGTTCGATTACGCGCGGGAGAAATCGAATCCACACATGCTCCTGAAGCTGCTCGAACACGGCACTCGGCCAGCAGCTTCAGATGTGATGGGCGGCGCGTCTTCGCCCTTGGTATCAGAAATGAAAAAACAAATCGAAGATCCATCCGTGCCTCCTCAACAGAAGGAATCGGCGAGATTGGTGATCGAGTTTATAAAACGGTTTCAAGACGAGCTGGGCGAAGGTGATGTAGCCGTAACTGCTACGCCAGATTCTCAGCCGGACGATTGATATTTCAGTTGGCGGACAACCGGAGATTGAAACTTGCGCTAGTCGCTTTCGTGCTTCTTGTCGTCTATGTTGGTGCGCGCTACGCTTCCAATCGTATCGAGGGTCCGCATGATTTTCTTGAACTCGAAGAAGCCATCGTCCAGGGCAATATCGACGAAATTGAGCGCAAACTCAGGGCAAGCGCCAGCGCGAACATCAGGCATCCACTAACCGATAAAACGCCGCTGCATGTCGCTGTCTTTCGAGACCATTACGAAGCGATGAAACTGCTATTGGAAAACGGCGCCGACCCAAACGCGCGAGACCGGTACGGTCAAACACCCCTTTACGACGCGGACTGGGGGAGTCAGGAATCGGTCCTGCTGATGTTTGACCACGGTGCGGAATTCAATGTTGTCGACCAGTTTGGTCGGTCTCTCTTGCATCGTGCCGTTGGACACATGGGGAGCGACATCTCCCACGTGCGGCTGGTGGTTGAGCATGGTGCGTCGTTGCATCAACGAACCGTTGATCAAGGGTCACACCGGGGCTATACCCCAGCGTTGCTCGCGATGCAGCTAGGCCGTGAGGAGATCGTGAAATACTTGCTCTTCGATGCAGGAGGCGGTGAGTTGAGTGAGGAGAATCTGGATGCACTTCTTGCGGCTGCGGCCTATAGGAATAAGCCAGAGTTGATGAAAATGTTTGTTGACGCGGGCGCCGATCCGAACGCTACCGAAGGTTTGTATATTCGCTACGAGGGCTTTGAAGGGGACTATGGTCCGTTGGCCGCGGCGGTCGCGCGGGGATCGCTCGAATGCCTAGATTTGCTACTAGAACTAGGAGCAAAACTTAAGGATCC
>JAJDAB010000510.1 GCA_029262095.1 Candidatus Hydrogenedentota bacterium | reverse complement strand
AAAATCGATCCTGTGACCACTTATTCGGATTCTTGGATCACTGCAAACCGGAATTCGAGAACTTTAGAACAATCGACTGGGAAAACCCCTGGAAGTGCCACGAGTCCGTAAAGCCAACGGACAACGCGTCCGGTAGATTCTTGGAAAGTCCCGACCATAGCCACGAAGGCGTAATGTATCAACTCACGGGAAAGAAGCCCGAAGTCCCCTCCTATTCAAGCAAGACCGTTGTCGACAACTCTGGCTTCGTGAATAATTTCGAGGAGCGCGCGGATAACAATGGTCATGGTGCGAATCAGGGCGGCCAAGTCATGCGTTGTTTCAGGGAATCAGAGATTCCAGTCCTGACGACACTCGCGAAAGAATTTGCCGTGTGTACTCGGTGGTTTTGCTCCGTGCCCGGTGAGACGTGGCCGAATCGTAACTACGCAATCGCGGGGACTTCGCACGAGGAAGTCGACATCAAGGTCAAGTTCTACCGCGATGAAACCATTTTCGAACAACTGGGAGATGCCGGTCGGTCGTGGTCCATTTATCACGATGGGATCGCTCAGGCCCGCGCATTTATCAAGTTATCAAACCCGTTCGATCGATACGGATTCCGAAAGATGCCGGCGCTTTTCGAGGACATTAAACGCGGAACTCTGCCGAATTACTCTTTTGTCGAACCGCGGCATGGATTCGTTTTGGGGAACATGCTGGGATCTAATAGCCAACATCCCGGTGACAATAAAAAGAGTGACCGTGATTTCTACGCGGGGGAAGAGTTGGTTCGTAGCATCTATATGGCATTGTTGGACAATCGCGAACTCTTCGAACGCACACTGTTCGTCATTACCTATGACGAGCACGGCGGATTCCCGGATCACGTCCCGCCTCCAGAAACTGTGCCGCCCGTGGACGGGGAAGAAGATGACGAATGGAAATTCAACTTTAAGCTTTTGGGTCCCCGCGTTCCCGCGATCTTTATTTCGCCGTGGATTTCGCGGTATTCCGTCGACGAAAACCCGTATGATCACACCTCGATCGTGGCAACCGTGCGCAAACTATTCGCACCCGAGTTGCCACCGCTGACCGATCGTGACGCTAAGGCCAAGACGTTCGAACGTCACGTTCTAGAGACGGAATTGGAGGTTTCGCGGTATGACATGGAAGACGACCAACGGATGCCCGAACTGCCGCCCAAGGACTCAGCCGCTGCGGAAGCCATTAAAGCCGTTGCGTCGGATGACGCACCAGTCGCGCCGTCCGATCTTAATGAAATGCAACAGAGCTTGTTGCAACTGCAAGTGATGCTGAACGAGGAACTGTTGGAACAAGAGAGCGAACGGGATCGCATTTCTCCCGACACGCGCGAGCAACTCAAGACCACGAAGTTTGAGGGGGACCAACTCAAGATGCCTCAACGCGGGGAAATTGAAAGGTATCTAGAGGCGACCGAAAAACTGTTTGACGAACTGGAGCCACGGCATGTCGAGGTTCGAGATGGCGAAGCGAGAAGAATGAGCAAACCGGATGAAACGCCCGTGGGCGCGGCCGCTGAAGCCAAATTCGATCCAGGGCAACAACCCAAAGAGATGCGGTTGATCGACAACCAGGGCGCTGCGTTGATTACCAGTTCGTCGGGCAAAGTCGAGCTGTTCGCCCGACCGGACCGCCACTCAATTGGCGAAGGCTTTTCCGCGGACAATCTCGCGAACGTGGTCTCCGCATTCCAGCGCAGTGGCGCGGAGGCGACTGAAGAACTCATCGAAACGTATCGTGCGGAGTTAGAACAGTAGGCGATTCAACCCTGCTGTGATCGCAACGACACGCGCCAGTATTTCAACACTTCGTCCAGCAGCGTATCAAAGTCGCGTTGGGGCTGCCAGCCCGTGTCTTGAGTGAGCTTGTCGTGTGAGCCGACGACTTCGGGAATGTCGACTGGACGCATGCGTTCGGGGTCGGGTTGGACGTCGATGTTGGCATCGGACCGCGCTTGGAGACCGTCGAGGACGTCGCCTGCCGAATACGAGTTACCCGCGCATACGTTGTAGGCTTCGCCCGCTTTTCCTTTGTCCGCGAGGCGGATGTATGCATCGATCACGTCGTCTACGTGTGAGAAGTCTCGGCGCGCGGTGAGGTCCCCGGTGCGCAATACGTTGTCGCGTTGGCCGGATTCGATCTCGACAATTTGCCTGGCGAAACTGGAAATCACGAACGCGTCGGACTGACCAGGGCCGGAATGATTAAACGGACGCGCGGCTACGACATCAATACCCAACGCGCGGTGAGCGTACCGGCAATAGGCGTCTGCTGCGGCTTTGGATATGCCGTAGGGTTCGGTCGGCGCAAGCGTGTGGTCTTCGGTCATGGGCAGCGATTGAGGAACACCGTAACAGGCCGCGCTACCGACGAAGACCGTCCTGGCATCCGGGCGCAGTTCATGGACTGCGTGTAGCAGATTTACGGTGGCTGTCACGTTGATATCCATCGTCAATGCTGGACTCTTCGCGGACGTGGGTACAAACGTCACAGCGGCGAGATGGAATACGTGCGTGACGGGACCAGCCCATGCGATGCCTTCCCGAAGGTCTTCGCGATCACCTATGTTCGTGTGTCGTTCGGTGTCGCCGTTCGCGTCTTCGGGAAAAACGAGGCCGCGAACGCCCCAACCATCGCGGCGAAGCTGTTCACAAAGGCGGCGTCCGACGAATCCGCTGGCGCCGGTGACGAGTGCGATGCGATCAGTGCTCATGCGTTCTTGATTTGCCTTTCGACGAGGGCGAGATCGGCGTCGACCATCATTTCCATGAGGCCTTTGAAATCGACTTGCCGTTTCCATCCGAGCTTCTCACTCGCCTTAGTCGCATCGCCGAGGAGTAGCTGCACTTCTGCGGGGCGGTAAAATTTCTCGTCTACTTTTACAAACTCTTCCCAATCGAGCCCTGCGCGCGCGAAGGAAACTTCGCATGCCTCACGCACGGTATTCGTTTCGTTACTGGAAATGACGTAATCATCAGGCGCGTCTTGTTGTAGCATCAACCACATCGCTTGGACGTAGTCGCCGGCAAACCCCCAGTCGCGTTTCGCATCCAGGTTTCCCAATCGCAGTTCCGTATCGAGCCCGTGTTTAATGCGCGCGACGCCGTGCGTGATTTTGCGGGTGACGAACTCGAGCCCACGCCGAGGCGATTCGTGGTTAAACAGAATTCCAGACACCGCGAACATATCGTAACTCTCTCGGTAATTTACCGTGATCCAGTGGCCGTAGACTTTGGCGACGCCATACGGACTGCGCGGATAGAATGGCGTCTTTTCGGTTTGAGGTGTTTCCTGCACATGCCCAAACATCTCACTCGAAGACGCTTGGTAAAACCGAATCGATTTATCGACAATGCGGATCGCTTCCAGCGCGCGCGTAACGCCCAACGCGGTCACGTCGCCCGTGAGAATTGGTTGTTGCCACGACGTCGGCACGAACGATTGGGCCGCGAGATTATAGACCTCTTGCGGTTTGACCTGATCGATCGCGTCGATCATCGAGACCTGGTCCGTGAGGTCGCCCTGCATCAGCGTAACGCGGTGCTTGATATGCTGTATGCGTTCGAACGTTTCCGTGCTGGAGCGGCGAACAACACCGAATACCTCGTAGCCCTTATCCAACAAAAACTCCGCGAGATACGAACCGTC
>JAJDAB010000509.1 GCA_029262095.1 Candidatus Hydrogenedentota bacterium | reverse complement strand
GCAAGCTTGCGCACTCCAAATAGGCATCTCGTTTGCAGCGTTTTTCTGTATTTGCGCTTTAGTGTTTTCGTATGAGGACGCGTTGGACACTAATTCAATTCAACGCTTTTGCCCGACTTCGCCGAATCATGCGCCGCTTGGATCACGTGCATGTACCGCAACCCGTCCTCAAAGTTTGGGTGATACTCGGAACCTGTCCGTATCGCGTCGATGAACTCGCTTTCGACACGCCAGTTTTTCAAATCATAGCCATCGCCGGACGCGACTGTAGCGGCACCCATCGTTTCGCCGGCCTTTGCGGAATAAAGCCGATCACCATGTACATCGTAGTACAACGTGCCCTTCGTCCCATGTACGTGTATCTCGTCCACACCGTGGTGCGCGACGGTGCTCACGGTGTATTGAATGGTAACGCCCGACTCGGTCCGCATATCGAGCAAGTACTGGTCCGGGATCTCCACGTCGACTCGTTCGCCCCCGTCATCCATGCGTTGATGCGTAAAAATGTCCGAACGCGCGCTGACCGATTTTGTCCAGCCAAACCAGCGGTGCATCACTTCGACATACATACCGAGTGTGTGCATGTTTATGCCGGAGAGTCGGTGATCTTTACGCCAGTTCATCGGCGTGTCCGGGTCCGCAAACATGCCCGAGAGACTATTCACACGAACCAGCGTAATATCTCCAAGTTCGCCGCGCTCGAGGTATTTGGCCACGGTCTTATCAATGGAAAGGCCGTACGGCACGGGACACAACATCGCGATGCGATCACGCGACTGTGCGGCGTGATACATCGCCCGCGCTTCGCCATAGTTCATCGCCATGCGTGCCTGACAAAAGGCGTGTTTGCCCGCTTCCAATGCGGCGACTGACATCGCGTTATGCGTATACGGCCAGGTACCGATACAGACGGCGTCGATATCGTCGCGGGCGATCAAGTCCTCCCATGAATCGCATACCGTTGGGATGCCGAATTCCGCCGCCGCGCGCTCACTCGATTCGCGTGAGCGATTGACCACGGCGGACAACTCCACGCCATCGATTTTTTGAAAGCCCGGCACATGCCGTTGTCGGCAAATCCCGCCGAGACCGATAAATCCGATACGAACGGTTTCCATTTAGAACTCCGAAGGATTGAACCCCGAAGGACACGAAAATCACGAAGAACTCAACACAGATTCTCGAATCACTTCGTGTTTTTCATGCTTCAATTAGTTTTTCGATTTCAGCAAGAACTGTTGCAATCGCGGTAGATCATCTACGTTTATCAAATCGACACCGGAATCAAGGACGTACTGCCACAACTCCTCGTTATGCGGCAGTGCCCAGAAACGCACGACGCAGCCCTGTGCGCGTGCGCGTGCGACATCTTCCGGCATATCGACGCGGACGTTTTCCGGCATATCGCCGCGACCGCTCCAGCGGTATCGCGTCCACCAACTGTCGCTGATCATGGGAATCAGATTCGGATTTACGTCACCATCGAGATCGGGGAAACGTCCATCAATCGCGGCAAACCGCTCCGTCTCCGCGCGCAATACTTCAACAGGTCGACTTCCAGAGATGACAACGGTTACGGCGTTCTCTTCCGTAGAATCAGGCGTGAAACGCGTCAACATTTCCTTGTACTCATCGAGCACGGGTCGTAACACGTTGTAGGTTTCTTCGCCACTCGTTTTGAAATCAATCAGTAGAATGAAACGGGGACCATCGGGATAGATGCGACCGCCATTCGCGGTTGCTCGGTCGCGCAGCGGATTGAGGTACAGCTTCTGCAACGTCCGGCCCGGCTGGACTTTATCCGCATCGTGCGCGACCAGGAGTTCGCCGCCAACCAGATGGACATCCGCCTCGACACTGCAAAACCCATGGTCGAGCGCGTCGAGCAGCGGGCGATCGTGCTCATAATCGTTGTGTGCATGCGCGTTCGGAAGCGGCGTAATGTCCGCCGCAGCGGCAACAGGCGAGATCACCGCCAAGACCAAAACCGTCATTCCCGCGAAAGCAGGAAACCAGTAGCGCAGCACTCGAAAACTAGAGTCCTGGCTTCGCGGGAATGACGAATCTGAACAGGAATGATCATGCAATCGATTTAGCATAGTTTCGTTGCTACTTTCTTGGTTCTAACCCAAGCCCGTCATTGCGAGGAGGCCGTAGCCGACGCGGCAATCTTGTCTCACGAGTAACTGGAGTTCTTGGTCGCACGTCCTAGGGCGCAAAACTCGATCGCGCTTGCGTACCCCAATGCCCGTCGCGATTCGTCACGACATACAGCGACTCATAGGTCGCAATCTTCTGATCGTCCTTGTCATAGCGGGAGAATTGCACGGCGATATGAACTTTGTCCTCGCCCGATTGAACGATTGTCCGTTCGTCCCAGGCACTGTGATCCCATCCCGTTTGCTCTACGAATCGATCGAAATCCATGTACGTGGAGAACTCGTCAACACTTTGCCAAACACGCACATCGCCGCCCGCAATACGCACATGCGGATAGTTAAGCGTCTTCGCCCAAGCAGCCGCATCGCGCGCGTTGAACGTTTCCATAAACTCGTCCAGCGCTTTCATCGCCGCCGATTCTGCGGACTCATCAGCGGCATGGATGTGTTGAGCACCGCCTACGATCATCGCCAAGAACAGGACCGCTGCCAAAGAAATTGTTCGCTTCACGGCGTCACCCCGATCCTTTCGCCACAAGCCCCGCATCAATTGAAGTAGCCCAAGTCGTCGATGTACGGTTCAAGAACTTCGCTTACCTTGAGCGCCTCTCCGAGGATTTCCTTGAGACGCTCTTCCGCATAGTTCGAGACTTCAGCGTGAAATGCGTTTTCCGAAACGTTGGCGACTTCATCGATCGCCGTGGGGTCATCCTTCGCTGCCGCGGCGTGCACTGCGACATACGCGCGCCCTGCCGCGATGGCCAAGCCGCGAATTCCGTCGTACGGGTCTTCAGCTTCGTTTTTGGTCTGATAGGCCGCGCCGATCAGTTCGCGCAATACCGGAGCGGATTCAGCGCTGGCAACCGCCTCGATAATTCCGAATGCGCCTTCGCGGATACGCGAATCTATCGCCGGCCCCACCAGTGATTCCGCCTTGACTCTGGCTCCGTCTGT
>JAJDAB010000508.1 GCA_029262095.1 Candidatus Hydrogenedentota bacterium | reverse complement strand
AACAGATTATCGATCTCGCGGATGCCGGTTCGGAACTCGTCCGAATAACGGTGAACACGGCTGAAGCGGCGCAGGCGGTTCCGGAAATCCGCGATCGCGTACGCGATACGGGTTGCACTGCACCCATCATCGGCGATTTTCATTTCAATGGGCATAAGCTGTTGACGCAATTCCCGGATTGTGCGGACGCCTTGGACAAGTATCGAATCAACCCTGGCAATGTGGGCCGAGGTTCAAAGCGCGACGTTCAATTCTCAACCATTTGCCAAGTGGCCGTGGACCACAACAAACCGGTACGCATTGGCGTGAATCTTGGATCTATCAACCAGGACTTGGTGATGGACAAGATGCAGGAAAACACAGACCGTAATTTGGACAAAGACGCGGACGAGATCTATAGCGACTGCATGGTGATCTCTGCCGTCCAATCAACCGAACTGGCGCTCGAGTGCGGATTGCGCGAAGATCAAATCATCATCTCCTGCAAGACATCTTCCCCACTCCAACTCATCGACGTGTACCGAACGTTGGTGACGAAAACGAAACAGCCGTTACACCTTGGCCTGACCGAGGCGGGCATGGGCGTTAAAGGCGTGTCGTGGTCCGCCTCAGCATTGGGCGTTCTGCTTGCAGAAGGCATTGGCGATACCATTCGCGTGTCGTTGACACCAAGACCTGGCGGCGACCGTCGCGAGGAAGTCCACGCGGCGTGTGAAATCCTGCAGTCGCTACGTCTTCGATCATTCGCGCCCAGCATAACGGCGTGTCCCGGTTGCGGTCGCACGACGAGCACGACGTTTCAAGAGTTGGCGGAGCAAGTGCAAGACTATATTCGCGTCCAAATGCCGATGTGGAAGACGCAGTACGCAGGCGTTGAAGACCTCACGCTCGCGGTAATGGGGTGCGTCGTCAACGGGCCAGGCGAGTCCAAGGCAGCGAATATCGGCATCAGCCTCCCCGGTACGGGCGAAGCGCCCAGTTGCCCCGTCTATGTCGATGGCAAGAAGTACAAGACATTGACCGGGACTCCCGAGGAACTTGCCGTGGAATTCCGCACAATCATCGACGAGTACGTCCAATCCACGTACGGCCACGCGGCATAGCGTCCGCTCGGGATTTTCTTACCGATACGTCGTTTCCCGGTGTCCCCGTCCTACTCCAATGTACGGACTGGCCAGCCCCGCCATCGGACGAATAACCGACATACTTGCGTCGCTCGCTGCTAACCCGCAGAAAAACAACACGTTAGCCACCGTGCAATATTTTGGCACGCGCGTTGCTCTATACCCTTCCAAGTACGGCGCAGGAAACAAGAAACTGCGCATAGGACCAAACACGTAGTGAGAGCAATAAACCAAGGAGGAATCAGACGATGTTACATTTCGGATTGACACCGACGACAAAAACCCACGAACGGGCGCACGACAACAGTGACGTGCTGAAACCGAGTGATGGAATCGCGTCGGACATCAACCCGCTGATTCGTCAATTGCTCTTGGCCCGGAACACGGTAGACGAAACGCCAGAATGGCAACACGCGTGAGAACGCTCCTCCATCTCTAGACCTCGGTCCAGAGATTGTATCACCGCCATCTCCACCCGGCCGCGCAACGACCAAGGCTCCCTAGCTCGGATACTATGCCCAGAGTATTCGAACGAGTTGCGCGGCCATTCCTTTTATTCCGGACCGTATTGCGGATTAGTCGGTAACGCGGTGCCCACGAATTGGACCGGAATTATTCGAATTGGATGGTTCTTCGATACCCCCGGACATCGCATTCGTTTCCAGATCGAGTTTGGCGTCCAACTGAAACGTCTGCCCCATCACCTTGACGATAGCCGTGACATGGTCGCCGTTCCATTTGATCTCCGTTACTGGTGCCTTTTGCATCGATCCCATCAGATTGATATGCCATTCTCCAGTGGCCGAGTCTCTCGGCAATCGCACTGCGCCTAAGAACGGCTGATCTTCATCAGCGATCACGTCGAGACGATAGATATCGCCCGGACTCGTTTTGTGCAGTTCTTTCGCAAGTGCATCGATAGCATCTCCCGGCGACTGGGCGGATCGGCCTTCGGCAACGATATAGTCGACGAACCCAATCATCATTTCATCGTACGACTCGTCGCCGAAGGTTACGTTTCGAGTCGGATCTGGATTGACCGGATTATCCTCGGAATTGTCCCAGACCGCGACACACTCGATGCGTGTTCCCTTCGGAACAAATATCGGTTCCTGAACTTCATATCCGGTTTGCCAGTTAAAGTCATAGTTGCTGACCTGTAGCAGCTTTTCCTTGCGCCCATCGGGAAAGCGAGCCGTATAGGAAAACTCTTTTCCCCGGTAATGCATGTGCGGCAAGAAGGCCATGATGTACGCGTCTTGTCCAAACGTATACCGCGCACGCGCTTTGTAATCGGGATCGCCTGCAGGGATTCTGAAGCCCGCATTTTGAATCCAAAGATTGATGAGTTCCTTGTCAATTTCGTCGTCGTCCGCGAGGTAGAGACCGATCTGCGTCTCGTCCACTTCCGGTGTATCGGCGGGGTGATAGTGCATGTCGGCGACAAGCGACAATCCAGCACGCAGCTTACGACCTGTTCCTTCAGGAAAGACCATCGGCTCCATGCCCGCAGCCCAAGCGCCAAGCCATCCGTTGCTTCCCTGTCCGCCTTGCCAAATGATGACGTGGTGGACAACCTTCCGATTCCCTGGCTTTACCTCGATCGCGCGAATCCATTTGTCTTCTTTGAGTCCGGTCTTACCCGTGAGATCGTAGAAGCGATCCGGGCCGCCGGCTTTCAACTTCACCTTTTTGAAATCGACGATGACATCGGGTTCCCCCAACCGCCATTCACCGGAACTTACTGCTGGCGCGGGCGGCATATCGGCGGGGTTACCTTTTTTCGCGCCGCTCTTCGCCCATCGGACGATCGTCGCGATTTCCTGGTCATCGAGGCTTCGGTCATTCCGAAACTCCCCGACGCCAGGATCGGCGTGCCAAGGCGGCATGGTCTTGGATTCGACGTTCTTCCGAATGGATTTCGCCCAGGGCCGTACTTCTTCGTAGCTCAGCAACGACATTGGGCCAATGTCGCCCGGACGATGACACTGCACGCAATTCGCATTGAAGATCGGTGCCACATCTTTTGTGTAGGTAGGATTGCGGGGAATTTCATTCGCCGCGGCAACCAGTCCTCCAGCCAGCAGCATCCCAAAACTTGCGTAAAACCGTCTCGTCAAACCCATTCCAACCTCTCCCGATTAATGATTAGCGGCGTCTTGCCCCATGGTGGGCATAGCTTCTCAAGGGTATTGACGCAAGAATACATGAATTGGTTCAAATCGGATTTCGGGCGGAACGGACTGAACCGCCCAAAGTACCCGATTAGGTCGTTTTCGCCTGTTCTGGGCTGGCGGTCTCGGTCGTCTCCGAGGCCGCAGCGGTTGTGCCGTTCGAGGATGATTTCGCGCCGTTATTACTCCCAGACTTCCGCCGCAGCGATTTGACCTCGCGGTCGATGGCGACGTATTCGCTCGGGCGGACTTTGGCCTGCTCGCGGAGTTCGTAGAAACACTCTTCGTAGTACTCCATCAACGCATCCACATCCGGTGCGGCTTGCTCGTCCGCGATGAGCGTCACGAACATTTTTTGATCGTAGGTCGTAACACCGCACGTCACGCCCATCTCGAATGCAACTGGAATGAGCGCGTAATGCTCAAGCATTTTGTGACCGGTGCAATACAAGGGAATTTGCGGCCCGGGTACGTTTGTGCAAATCAGGTGCAGCGGCGGCACTTTAGCAATTTTGCCTAGTAAGCCCTGGGCCAACGGCTTCGAAATAGCGGAAAGCACCGACGCTTGAAGCGGAGCGGAACCGCCTTGCAACACACTAAACATCAAATGAATAGCGTCCGCCACACGTTCTTTCTTGAGAATCTGCATGGTTTCATGGATCTGTCTAAACCGTTCGACATGGTCAGCGACATCGAGCGGCACTTCCGCCGGCAAGAATGCAACGTGATTTCCGAGAGCGCCGCGGTCTTGGTCTTTTCGGATATTCACTGGAACCAACACGCGAAGAAATTCGCGACGGGTCGGTTCACCGTGGCGCTTCATGTACTTGCGGACTGCGCCGCCGAGTACCGTTAGTGCAACGTCGTTCACCGTGCCACCGAGCGCAGATCGAATTGCGCGTGCTTCGGCGAATGAAAACTGAGCCCATCCAATTCGCCGTTCACCCGAAAACGGTTGGTTAAACGGCAAGCGTTTGATCGGTTTAAGAAAGTCGCCCATCACCGACGCGAATTCTTTGGCCGAAGAAACCAAGTCCTGTGACCCATTGCCGTATTCCACTAAATCTTTCTGAAGTTGGGTGACGGTATCGATGCCTTCGATCGCGTTGTCCCAAAGCGCATCGAACATTCGGGCATTCGATCCCGCGAGTGGTTTCGCGTCGATCTCCTTCTTCACCGACGGAGGCGGGTCGGGTAGCGTATCGAGAATGACGTACATCAGTCCGACACCCGCTATTCCATCGACCATGCAATGGTGAACGCGAGAGAACAACGCCGAGCGATTACCGCTCATACCGTTGATGACATAGGCCTCCCACAACGGCTTGTCGCGGTCCAACGGTCCTTCGAAGAGCTTATTCGACAGGTTGCGGAGGTCGTCATCGGTCGCCGGTTCTTCCAAATCGAGTTGGAAGATATGGTTATCAATGTTGAAATCCGGGTCGAATTCCCAGGTGGGATGCCCAAGATTAAACGGCGCGGGCACGACGCATTGAAGATATCGAGGAATTTTGTGGAGCCGCGCGTCGATGGTTTCCTTGAATAGTTCGAAATCGATTTCGCCGTCAAATATTTCGACCGCCCCAATATGCATGGGCATTTCGTCGGTTTCGACGTATAAAAAGAAGGCGTCCATCGGACTAAGCCGGTGGCTAAGCTTCTCATCAATCATGGTGCGACAACCCCTCGTATATGAATTTGGAAACAGATCCGTACAACTAAAAAGTATAGCGAAAAACTGTCCTAAATCCCACTTCCCCAGTTATTGGCTTTTCTCCACAAAATCAGCTAACCTTTTCCTAACACTCGCGTTAGGGTACCCTTCGGGCAGTCGCGGCATCTTGGCGTGGTACGATCCATATGAATGCTCGGGCAGTATTCGGGAGATGGAAAGGAGCCGGCGAAAGATGTCTAGCCGGACCGAGGTGGAGAGCGGGTTGGGACAGGGCCACGTTTTCGTGGACGACCTGGAACCGGCCGAAGTACCGATCTGGCGTGAAAGCCTGGTGGGTCTGGACTGGATGCGCCTGCGCGCGTCAAGTGTCTACTATGGTATCGGCGTGCCGAAGGGCAATGGCGCTGCCGTTATCGTTGTCCCCGGTTTCATGGGCACCGACACCTACCTCATCGAGCTAAACCGTTGGCTCAAACGCATTGGCTACACGCCGTACATGTCCCGCATCGGCCACAACGCCGACTGCCCAAATGTTCTACTCGAACACCTGCTCGCCACAACCCAAAAAGCCTTTAAAGAAACGGGCCGCAAAGTGCATCTTGTCGGCCATAGCCTTGGCGGCGTGTTTTCGCGCAATCTTGCTGTTCACCATCCGGACCTTGTTCAATCGGTCGCATCGCTCGGGTCGCCGATTCGCGGCGTGCGTGTACACCCCTGGGTGTTGTCGATGAGCGGCCAAGTGCGTGATCGCATTCACCGCAAAAGCCCGAAAAAGCCGCGCGAACTGCGTCCCAAGTCGGCGGACTGCTACACCGCGGATTGTGCGTGCGGATTCACATGCACATGGCGTGGCGAATTCACGTCGGATGTTGATCAACTTGTTATCTATACCAAAACTGACGGCATCGTCGACTGGGAAATGACGCGCACGGGAAATCCGGAATGGGATGTCGAAGTTTCGGGCACCCATTGCGGCTTGGCATGGAACCCGGAAGTCTATCGTGCGCTTGCCCGGCATTTGCATGTCTCCGAACGCATTCGCTCCGCGTCTAAGCGTCTGGCGAGCTAAGCTGCACTAATACCAAATCGAGAATTGATCGAATCCGTTTCCCGCTCATCGCGCGATGCTCGTACATCGCCTGTATTCCAAGGCCGTCGACTACAGCCAAGAGTTGACTTGCAATTTCGCAGGCCTCCAATGAAGCATCGATTTCTCCGGATCGTTGTGCCGTTTCAACTAGTTCAGCAATGAAAGTTCTCCACTGCCGATAACGATCTTTTTGCTCAGCCATCAATTTAGGGCTTTCCAACGCTTTACCCCAGAAACTAATCCAGACGCGCCATTCCTCTCGGCGTACCGGGTCAAGTGGAAGCCCTTCCATTAGTACAGCGCGAATCGCATCAATGCCGTCGTATTGTTCGGAACGCCGCTTCATTCTGCTCCGAGTTCGTTCGGATGCGAGATTGAGTGCGAATAGGATGAGGTCGTCTTTCCCGGGGAAATAGTGCGCAAGGACGCCGGTGGAAAATCCGGCTTCTGTTGCGATTTCCCGCACGGTGGCGCCCCCTAATCCCTTCCGACCGATTACACGCCAGAGCGCCTCCCCTACAAATTCTCGTCGTTTTTCATGGTCCACTACTTTGGGCATTGATCGAGCACCCTCCGCTTGATATTATTTCGGACGTTCGTTATAAAATAACTCGTGTGTTGATCGAATTCAACACCGCCCAGCGATGGGTCTGAATCAAACGAAGGAGTGAATCGATTAATCCCATGAACTCGCATCCCGCCATATCGAACGAGGATGAACGCCTCATGCGGAAAATGAAACCGTTCTTACTGGTGACGGACTTCGGCTTCCTCACGTATTGGTCGATATCGCTTATCATCTTGCTTGGTTATGATCTCGTGCCGGTCGAGTACTTGTACAACGACTACCATAACCCGTTGATGTACGCGTGGAATTGGTCATTCTTTCCATTAGATATGGTATTGTCGATTGTGGGTCTTATCAGCATTCGCTTGTTCAAGCGCGGGAATCCAGCGTGGTATCCGCTCGTGCTGTTTTCCCTAGCACTCACGTTTTGTGCCGGATTCATGGCCATTTCGTTCTGGGCCATCACGAAAGACTTCAGCCCAGCGTGGTGGATTCCTAATCTTTACTTCACGATCTGGCCACTTCTGTTCTATAAGCAGTTTCTTCGCGTGCGTTTCACGACGGCCGGGCAAGAAGTGCAACGTAACTAGATCACAGCGAACGCTCTAACCGGAAACGTTCCCATCGCATGGATTTTCGGTGGCACTGCCGAGAACCGAAAACCACTTTTTTGCAACGCGTCAAGTCCCGTCATGTGTTCGCAAATGGGAATGCCCGCGCCCAATAGGATCGTATGCGCGGGCCGTGTACCGTCGTCGGTGTCATCGATATTGTACGAGTCGATGCCGACCAATCGCGCTCCATATCTTCTGAGGAATTCTGCGGCATCCGCCGTTAGAAACGGGTGACCCTCGAAGTACGCGTCCGTCCGCCAGTGTTTATCCCAACCCGTATGAATGAGCACTGCCTTGCCATCTAGGTCGAGTCCGCTAAATACGTCCAGACCGATCGCGCGACCGTTCGCGGCCATATCCCAGCGAACGGTTACACCATCGAGGTCGGCGATTGACTCAAGCGGCAACTCGGCGATATCGATGCCGTCCGCGTAGCGGTGAAACGGGGCATCAACATACGTACCGGTATTCGCGACCAGCTCGATCTTCCCAATGTGGAACTCGGTACCGTCCGTGTAGTGATCGCGGGACGCTTCACGAGAGAGAAAGTCGCAGACGATGGGGCCTGGTAAGCCTTTGTACGTAATCATGCCGTCTTCCAGCGTATGAGAAAGATCGACGAGCGGCATTACGCCTCTTTCTTAAACGCGCGCAACGCTTTCCAGGCGGCCTTGTCCCACGTGAATTCGGCGATTCGTTGTTTTCCGAAATTGATCCCGCTTGCGCGGTCGGCGTCGGTTTCCTGGAGCACACGCCGAATCGCGGCGCCAAGCGACGCCTCGCTGTCGCGGTTGTAGTAGACGGGAACCGTCCCGGCAATTTCTTCGACGCCACCCATCCGTGCGATAACAGGCCGCACGCCCGCACGAATGGCTTCGAGCAAGGTTACGGATGCACCCTCGTTGAGTGAGGTCGATACGAACGCGGTGCTATGTTGATAAAGACCCGCGCGCACATTGGCCGGGCATTGATGGACGCGCATCACGCGCGGCCCCCAATCTTCCGGTTCCTGATCCGTGGGGCGTCCCATTACGACTAAATTGTGGGGAAAATCCTCAGCGACTTTTCGGAACGCACTGCGCAGGTTGAGCATGTTTCCACTAAGACCCAAATCGCCGCCAGCGACAATGAATGGAGGCTCGGTCAAGCTGCGTTGGTGTTCTTCAAAAGAACGATCGGCTCCGGGATGCGCGACGACGCATTTATTGATTGGTACCGAGAGTACTTCAAGTAGCCGCTTTCGCATGTATTCAGACGGCGCAATGATGGCCCGTACGCGCGAACAAATCTTTTTGTATTCCCGGTATTGAGGTGTGCCGCGGCGCCCGGCATTAAAGTTTTGGCGCTCAACTTCGTCTACATCCAATATGTAGGGAACGCATCGAAAACTTCCGGCGAGGCTGGCGGTGGATAGAGGCGAAAAAATGAGTTCGGCGGCCACGCTCTTCGCCGCTTTTTCGACGGTACGCGCGGTCGCACCATCGTGGTCACGTGTCTCGCTGTCCGGTCCAACGAGGATGCGGTCCCACCCCGCGAATTCTTCGAAATTGTGACGGTCCGCGAGAATGGTGAACCGCGCATTTTCTTGAACGTGCTTCATCGTGACAACCAGTTGCTTGAGATAGACATCTTCTTCGTCGAATCCAGCGAACCGGCCGATTGTATTTACAGCGAAATGCATGCGTTTGTATACCTATGCGGCTGCGCTTGCGGCAATTGAATTCCCGTGCATCGTCTCAGGAATAGCCACGCCAAGCAGGTCGAGAACCGTCGGCGCGACATCAAAAATGTTCATTGGCTCAAGTGGAGCGTCGGCGACCAGGACGTTTTTGGTCGCCGCGAACACGCCATCGAAATCGTGGTTAGCGTCGTCCGGCCCTGTGTCATTCTCCGCCACGAAGATTGAATCGTATCCCACGGAGCCGATCGCACGTAAACGGAGTCCACTACAGTAAACCAAGAGGTCTGGCGGGATGCCTTTGCATTCACGATACGTTTGATCGGGAAGCTGAACGATATTGCCGAGCGAATGGCCGTCCGGCCCTTCAAGGTCGGCGAGGCGCGTTGTAAGTATGTTACGAAACGATTCAATCTCATCGAACGGAACCGTACCATTGGGCTCGCGGTCGACTACATTCAAATACACGCGGCTCACGTAGCCGCCGGTTGCCCATGCCGTTGTCCGGTCCCAGTCGATGACGCAATCTTCGAGGCGTTTCGTCTCGAGCAAATCATCTTCCACAACAAGGTAACCTTCGTCGATTAGCCATTGGTTGATACACAATCCGCCTTCCAGTGCTCGCGCACCATGATCGGACACGACGAGTACTCCGGTATCGTCCGGGACAAGTCGCAGCAAGGCGCCGATACGGTCGTCAAGCGCGGTATAATACTGTTCAAACGCCTGTTCGTATGGATTGCCCGCCACGTATTTCGGATGATCCGGATCGCAACATTTCCAGAACGCGTGATGTAGCCGGTCGAGGCCCATGTCGACCATCATAAAGAATTCCCACGGCTTCGACTGTATTAGGTATTCGGCGACATCGAACCGGTTGTGGAGAAATTGGTGTAAGCGCTTCAGGAGCGCCTGTTTATCATCAGTCCGGTATTCGGCGATATCAAATTCTACGGGGCCGATGGCCTCCTCCAATTCGGCGGCCAATGACTTCGGATAGGTGAAACTGGTTGAGTCCTGTGGCGTGAGTATGCCCGAGACTAGACACCCGTTTAATGGGGTTGGCGGATAGGTTTGCGGAATACCAACGCACACGGACGTCAAGCCCGCCTCGCCCAACAAGTCCCACACGCGGGGCTCGCGAATGTTCGTCGAATCCGCCGTTTGCAACGGTGCATACGATTGGTCGACGCGATTGCGAAACCCGTAGCAGCCCAACACGCCCGGGTCACAGCCTGTCGTCATGCACGCCCAGGCGGGTACGGTGATGGGCGGATCGCAACTGCGCAGGGAGGTCCATCCGCCCGCTTCGGCTAACCCTTGCAGGTTCGGCAAATTGAACGCATCACGGCCAAATATAAACCGGGGCGTGGCGCAATCCAATCCAATAACCAGGACCCGCTCAACCCGACGTGGCATCGTTAAGCGGTCGCCCACTCGATAAGGATCTTGGCGACTTCCGGACGTGTAAACTCGCCGGGCGGCATTTCGCCAGCCTGGAGCATGTCACGTACCTTCGTTCCGCTGAGGAAAACGTGGTCATCGTTGCCGTGAGGACATGTCTTGATTGATCCCATGTTGCCGCAGGCTTTGCAGAAAAACGAGTGGTCGAAAAAGATCGGGGTGATGCCCAACGCATCCGCATCCACTTCATTGAATATCTCGTGCGCGTCGTAGGTTCCATAAAAACTGCCGACACCTGCATGATCGCGCCCAATGATGATGTGGGTGCAGCCATAATTCCGGCGGATGATGGCGTGCATGATAG
>JAJDAB010000507.1 GCA_029262095.1 Candidatus Hydrogenedentota bacterium | reverse complement strand
TACTCAACTGATGAATGCCTCGCGCGACCAATTCTTTACCGGTTCCGCTTTCTCCATGAATCGCAACGGTGCTTGGCAGCGTGGCGACTCGGCGAATCATCTCGCGCACTTCTTCGATGGCTTCACTCTTGCCGTAAATGTTATCCAGTTTACCTCGATGCGCTTGGTCTTTACGGAGTGCAGCGTTCTCACGCAGGAGATCGCGTTGTTCGATCGCACGGCGCACGACCATCCGGACTTCGTCATTTTGAAACGGCTTCGAGAGGTAGTCCACTGCGCCGCGTTTCATCGCGTCGATGGCAGACTCGACGGACCCGTACGCGGTGATCATGATTGCCGGGATATGCGGGGTGTGTTCTTGAATCCAAGTCAAAAGATTCAAGCCCGCGCTCTTGTCAGCGCCCAGTCGCATGTCCGTAAGCACAACGTCGATGGGCTCCTCTTCCAGACAAGCGGTCGCGCCATCAATAGTCCCCACCGTGGAAACGCGATGTCCGTCGTTGCCGAGCACAATCTCCATGAGCTCACGCATTCCCGCTTCGTCATCCACCACCAGTATGTGATACGCGCCAGGCACGTTCGGCTACTCCTTCTTCTGCGCCATCGGTAACCGCACACTCATCGTCGTGCCGCCACCTTCGCGCGGCGTAGCGTGAATCACGCCGTCATGTGACGTGATGATGCGCTGGCTAATGGCAAGTCCCATACCGACCCCGTCATCCTTAGTCGTATAGAACGGTTCAAACACATGGGCAATCGCGTCTGGTGCGATGCCTTCGCCTTCATCTTCGAAACGCACTTCCACCCACTTAGTGTTCGGGGCCATCGTGATCGAGAGTTGCCCTTCGCCATGCATCGCCTGCACGCCGTTCTTCGCCAAGTTGGTGAACACTTGCTTCACTTGCGCGCGATCTCCGGATACGGAAACTGATTTATCCGAATACTCGACATTTATTCGAACCCTCTCTTCTTCGAATTCCCTGCGGGTGAGCTCAGCCACTTCCTCAACCAGGCCGCTCATTTCAAACTCGTCCCGATGCACCGTAGGCTTACGCGCAAAGTCCAAAAAGTCACTGATGATTTTGTTCAAATGATCCGATTCGCGCAACGCGATGTCCGCCAGTTTGCGGACCAGCGAAGGTCGTTCGACACCTGTGCGCAACTCATCCACCGCGCCACGGATCGCCGCGACCGGATTGCGAATTTCATGTGCAAGCCCTGCGGCGAGTTCGCCAACGGCGGCCATCCGGTCATGCCGCTGCAGTTCATTGCGCATGGCGTCCATTTCCGTGAGGTCACTGAACGATGCGATAAGTCCAGTATCGCGGCGCCGCCAGTCAAGCACACGGCTCGTACTCAATCCAAGCAACCGGCTGGGTCCGTTGGCGGTTTTGCACCGGAATTCGTACCGAGTGAAATCGCGTCCTGATCGCAACGCGGTGATTACGGGGCATTCCCCACCCGATTCCGCCTGCAATATATCGGTAACCGATTGACCGACACCCTCCGATTCCGAGATACCGAGAATACGAAGCCCCGCTGTATTCAACGCAGAGATGCCGCCGGTTCGATCGACGATCATGAAACCGTTGTTCATGTTGTCGAGAATTTCGCGCTGAAACTGCTGTAGTCGTCGCAGTTGCTGATTCCAATAACCACTGATAGAGGCCGTTAAGAAGTAGGCCAGAGCCTGAATAAAGAAGTTGTACCAAGTGGTAATGGTGCCGGCTTCAGTACGCAATTGAATTTGCGTCAACATAGCGCCCACCGCTAGACCAGCAATCAAGAATCCTTGGCTTAGGCCGAGCAGCAACCCCGCTTCCAAAATGACGACGACGAAAAGGAATGTAAAGAAGCTCTCAGAACCGCCAGTGAAATTAATCGTCGCGGCGACAAATCCCATATCGACCAAGACTTGCGCCCAAACCATCGGCCGCGGAGTCGACTCGATGTCCCGTCCGACGATGAAGGTCCAAATCGCAGTCGCAAACCCAAATAGGTAGAACGGGAGCAAGTACCGCGCGCCAGTCTGTTCCAAGTCGCCAACGAGAAACGCACCCGCCGCGATAAACGACATGAGCCCGATACGCACGGCGCCGATTGACCACCGCCTCGGCAAACCGGTGGGCGAGGTCCGCGCGCGATCGAATGAGAGGTGTTCGCTCACAGTCCCTTCTCTATCAACCGGCGCAGGCCATCGGGGTCGTTACTGCGTTTGAACGCCATGTCCATCGAAATAATGTTGCGCCGCACAAGGCGGAATAGCGACTGGTTCATCGTCATCATGCCTTCACCGGCCCCAGTCTCAATCGCCGTGGGAATCTGTTGTATTTTTTCTTCGCGAATCAGATTCCGGATCGCCGGATTTGGAATCATGAGTTCAATCGCCAATGCGCGGCCCAATCCATCGGAACGCGGAAGCAGTTGTTGAACGAGCACGCCTTCCAACACGAAGGACAACTGCGTGCGAATCTGTTCCTGTTGACTACCCGGAAAAACGTCGACGATACGGTTAATCGTTTGAAGCGCGTCATTCGTGTGTAGCGTGGCAAACGCGAGATGGCCTGTTTCCGCGACGGTCAATGCCGCTTGTATCGTTTCAGGGTCACGCATTTCACCGATGAGAATCACGTCGGGGTCTTGTCGCAAAATGTGCTTCAATGCCGCGCCGAATGATTTGGTGTCGGCATGCAACTCGCGTTGATTGATGGTCGCGACCCGATGCGTATGCAAATACTCGATCGGGTCTTCTACCGTAATGACGTGAACAGGGCGTTCGGCATTGATGCGGTCGATGATCGCGGCCAAGGTCGTCGATTTACCGCTACCCGTGGGCCCGCAGACAAGAACCAGGCCGACAGGCCGATAAGCAAAGTCGATTGCCGCTTTGGGAAGACCCAATTCTTCGGCTGACTTAATTTCGAAGGGAATCGCACGAAACGCCGCCACGGTGGAACCGCGGTCGCGATAGACGTTCAATCGAAACCGGCTGAGATCATTGACACCGAACGACATATCGCATTCTTTTTCGGTTTCGAATTGGCCGACTTGTTCGTCCGTCATCACGCTATAAATCAATTCCTCTGACAACTCAGGTGTGAGGACCGGGTAGCCATCCATCGGTTGCAGCAGCCCATTAATGCGAATCGTCGGCGGCGCGCCCACCACGATGTGCAAATCGCTGGCGCCCTCCTCGATCATCTTATGCAGCAACTCGACTACGCTAAAGTCTGTTTCGACCTTCGTACCGACACTCACTAGAGAATCTCCTTAATCGGCTGCGGAAATGCGCAGCACTTCTTCGATAGTTGATTGACCCGTAGCGGCCTTGTTCAGTGCATTCTGACGCAACGTACGCATGCCAAGTTCCACAGCGGCGCGCTTAATTTCCTGTGCAGGCGCGCGAGTCATGATGAGCTCCTGCAATTCCGGAAAGTTTGGCATCGCCTCGATCACAGCGATGCGGCCCTTGTAGCCGGTGTCTTTACATTTATTGCATCCGCGCGGCCGGACAAAATTTTGCTTCTCACCGCCCGGTTCCGGCCGAAATTGAATCCGGTCCAACACTTCTTGCGGCACCGTGATCGGTTCAATGCAATCCGGACAGGCGCGCCGCATAAGCCGTTGCGCCGATGCGAGACATACAGACGATTGGACCAAGAACGGCTCCATACCCATGTCGGTCAGACGCGCAAATACGCTGGAAGCATCATTCGTATGCAACGTTGATAACACCAAGTGACCGGTCAACGCTGCCTTAATCGCGATGTCCGCAGTTTCCTCGTCTCGAATTTCACCGACCATCACGATGTCAGGGTCTTGACGCAAAATACTGCGCAATCCCGCCGCGAAACTGAGGCCAACCTCCGATTTCACGGCGACTTGATTGATTCCGTACAACTCGTATTCGATCGGGTCTTCGACGGTAACGAGATTCGTATCCGTCTCATTGAGCCGGTGGAGCGCGCTGTATAGCGTGGTCGTTTTACCGCTACCCGTGGGTCCGGTCACCAAGATCATGCCGTACGGCCGTGCCAAGGCTTCCATGAACGCGGTATTCGGCTGTTCTTCGAATCCCAGACCCTCAAAATCGAGCGAAAGGCTGGACTTGTCGAGGATACGCATAACGCATTTCTCGCCGTGGTACGTGGGTAGAATCGACACACGAAAATCGATCTCACGGTTTCGGTACTTGATTCGAAAGCGTCCGTCCTGCGGCACGCGATGTTCCGCGATATCCATGTGCGACATAATTTTGATGCGCGAGATCAACGCTGGCTGGACGTTTTTCGGCGGGCTCTTCGCTTCTTCCAACTTACCATCGATTCGATAGCGAAGCCGCAAAACTTTTTCAAACGGTTCGATGTGAATATCACTTGCGCGCAATTCAAGCGCATTCGTCAAGATGTGGTTGACCAACCGAATGACGGGTGCTTCTTCTGCTTCCGATTCGATGGAAGCGATATCTTCCATCTCGTCTTTCTTTTCGACAACTTCCAAGCCATCCGCACTGTCCTGCGCGCCACCTGCTAATTCGGAGTAGAGTGCTTCACCCTTTTTCCCGCCATAGTGACGTTCGATCGCTGCAGTCAGTTCAGACGCAATCGCTACGACGGGTTCGATTTCGTAGCTGCTGAGATTGCGCAAATCATCCAACGCGATGATGTTTAATGGATCGGTCATCGCCAACGTGAGCACGTCGCCGGTCACCGAAACAGGAAGCATCTGGTATTGCCGCGCCAAATGCTCAGGCACTTCGTCCAACACTTCCTGCGGAATGTTGTAGTTCGATACCCGCATGTGCGGAATGCCGAGCTGATCACTCAGCGTGACGACGAGGTCTTCCTCGCTCAAGTATCCCCGTTCGACCAAGACGCTAGCCAAACTGTCGCCACCCGATCGCTGGGCTTCAACGCACTCTTCAATCTGTTCGAGGGTAACCAGCTCCTGCTCCAGAAGCACATCGCCCAGTCGTCGTTTCCCTACTCGTGGTGGCACTGCATTCTCCTATCCGTGGTTCAGAACGGTCAACTGCGCAACAGTCCGCTACGCGACCGCTCCAGCACCAAATTGGACGATCATATCTCGCGCATCGTCCGCCGAAACTCTTCCGCCAACGACGCGGACGTAGGCCGAAACTTTCTCGAATGCGCCCT
>JAJDAB010000506.1 GCA_029262095.1 Candidatus Hydrogenedentota bacterium | reverse complement strand
CATCCAAGGCATTCGCGTGGACTGTGTGCAACCACCAGACATCCTCGATGAAGTCGATGAAGCGACGGCCCGCAAACGCGTGGTCGATACATGGAAAGAATGCACGAAAGAAGCCGCAGACAATGGGTGCTATGTCACCTGGGAATTCGAACCAGGCTTTGCGTTCAACAAGCCTTCAGACGTCTTTCGCATTCTGGACGAAATCAAAGACGAAAACTTTGGCGTCGAATTCGATACATGTCACGCGGAGATGGTCGCGGCAAAAGCGGCCCGGCATTATGGCGAGCCGGAAATCTTGCCCGGCGGTGCGTTGGAGCTGGCGCAAAAACTGCGCGGCCGCATCAATCACATCCATCTCATCGATTCGGACGGTACGCTACACGGTGACGAGACGAGCACGCACGCCCCATTCGGCGATGGCTACCTCAACTTTGATGAGCTCATTCCGGAGCTGAATAAGAATGAGTTGAGCCACGATTGGTGGACCATTGATCTCTGCTTCTGGCCGGATGCTTGGACGGTGACCGAGAAATGTAAAGTGGCGATTGATGAGCTGAATAAGAAGTATGGGTGATTGCTGCCCACAGATGACACCGATTGACACAGATTGTGACAAATGATGTAAATCCACGCCAGAGATCAAATTAGTGAATGAACGAGATCCGCAGACGCACGCAATCATTGGGGCTGCGTTTGAAGTGCATAATCGACTTGGTTGTGGATTCTTGGAATCGGTCTATTCGGCTGCATTTTGTGTCGAATTGTCACATTGCGAGATTCCGTTTGAACTAGAAGTACCGCTCAATATTCAGTATCGCGGAGAGCGCTTGGAATGCAGTTATAGAGCTGATTTCATTTGCTTTGGAGAGATTATTGTTGAGATCAAATCTGTAGAGAAGCTCATCCCAATTCACACATCGCAGATCATTAATTATCTTAAGGTCACCGGTTTCGGACGAGGTTTGTTGTTAAACTTCGGCGCGGAGCGACTGGAGTTCAAGCGTTTTGTTAATTGAATCTGCGAACATCTGTGAAATCTGTGGGAAGTTTCGCTTAGGAAGGAGCCGAGGAGCATGGCAAAAAAATTAAACATCGGGTTAATCGGATATGGATTCATGGGCCGGGCGCATTCGAATGCGTTTTTGAAGGCGAACCAGTTTTTCGATCTTGAGTATGAACCGGTTTTGAAGGCTGCGTGCGCGCGGAACGAGGATCAGCTCAAGAGTTTTGCCGACAATTGGGGTTGGGAATCGACGGAAACGGATTGGCGGCGGCTCATCGAACGGGATGATATCGATTGCATCGACATCGGCAGTCCGAACAATACGCACAAAGAAATTGCGATTGCCGCTGCGGAAGCAGGGAAGATGGTCCTTTGCGAAAAGCCACTTTCCATGGATGCCGCTGAAGGCATTGCGATGACCGAAGCTATCGAGAAGGCAGGCGTCGCCAATATGGTCTGGTTCAATTACCGGCGGGTCCCCGCGATTTCGTTGGCGAAACAGCTCGTCGACGAGGGCCGTCTGGGCCGCGTATTCCATTACCGCGCGCTCTACCTACAGGATTGGACCATCAGCCCCGATCTCCCCCAGGGCGGCGAAGGCCTCTGGCGATTGGATGCGGCCATTGCGGGTAGCGGTGTAACCGGCGATTTACTCGCGCATTCTATCGATACGGCCATTTGGCTAATCGGCGGCGTCGACAAGGTGTCCGCTGCAACCGAGACGTTCATTAAAGAGCGCGAACATCAAGTCACGGGGAAGAAGCAGGAAGTGACGATTGACGATGCGTGCATGTTCCTCGCGCGTTTCTCGAATGGTGCACTAGCGACGTTCGAGTCGACGCGATACGCGCGCGGACGCAAGAATTACAACACGTTCGAGGTCAACGGCGAACACGGATCGATTCACTTCAACCTGGAAGACCCGCATCGCCTGGACTACTTCGACAACCGGCTGGACGACCACGTTCATGGCTGGCAGTCGATACACGTAACCGACATGGAGCATCCCTACATGGATCATTACTGGGTGCCAGGAACGACGATTGGTTACGAGCACACGTTCGTGAATGCCTTTGCCGATTTCTTGAAAAGTCTCGAAGACGGCCAAGACCCAGTTCGCCCGAACTTTCGCGACGCGCTCGAAACGCAGCATATTTGCGACGCCGTGCTGAAGTCGGCGAAAACCGGTGCATGGGAAAACGCGAAAGGCTAACCCCTACGCGTGTGGGCGAAATACCCTTTTTCGTTCTGGCAATTGCGACGCAATCTAGCAGCTTTTACCTCCTCCCCCTCGAAGGGGGAGGACCGAGGTGGGGGTGAATGCCCGCCATGATGCACCAGCCTATAAGTCGATACTAAGGATTTCGTGAACGGTGCCCGCACTGAATGTGCAATGAGATTGCCGTGCACGTAATCAATTCTGCCGCGCTAACATCCCCCTTAGTCCCCCTTCGAAGGGGGATTAAGGGGGATGTTAGGCCATCGTGCAATGGCTGTTGTCCCCTCGTATATACCACGAACAAATTAAAATCGTTCTAGAACAATGCGCTGAGCTGCCCGTTCGACACCGTGACCGGATAGGTCGGGCCTTGGCGTAGGAACGACACGTGTCCGTCGAGGTACAAGACGTTGCATCCGCCGGGGACATGGTTGTAACTCACGCTTCCCGCGACCTGGCTTGAAATTGTATCCCACATGATCGGCAGTTCACTTTGTCCTAACGCCGACGCTGCCGGGTTGTTGATGTCGGTGATTAGGAATCGTTCAATTCCTTCCCGCAACCGGTTAAGGACATCGCCGCCGGCATTGCCGTTGCCAGCAAATCCGAATCCGGCAAGATCGATGTCGCTGTCGAAGACTGCATCATCGGTAGGGTCGCCATTGAATAGACTGATGCCAGCCTGAATTGCGAAACCGACGAGTTGCGATGGCCCCGGGAATGGAGCGCTGGTCGACGGATCGTCATCGTCGCATCGGTCAAATACGAACCCGAGGTAGTTGTAGCTTTGATCGCCTCCGGCGATCATGCCATCGAATTGACACAAACTACCCGAAAGGATGTTCAACGGGTTGGTGCTGGTGCCTTCAAGCGGGTCCGAAGGGCAAATCAAGATGTTCGGGTCAGTCAAATACTCTGGATAAATAGAAGTCGTTTGCGGCGCGAACGATGCAGGCGCTCCGCTTCCTGGAGGGTCTTCCGCGGGCAATCCATCGCATCCCGCAGCCAACGGGTCTGTCTCATCGAAATACGGTTGGTCTCCGTGAATCCGCGGATAGCGCTCGCCCGCGCTCTCGTTCGCGTACATTTTCAGCACGAGTCCGAGTTGCTTCAGGTTGTTCTGACAAGACGATCGCCGTGCCGCTTCCCGCGCCCGCGCCAACGCGGGCAATAAGATCGCCGCGAGTATGCCGATGATGGCAATCACCACCAGCAGTTCAATCAGTGTGAATCCGTGTCGCCGTTTCATGTGCTTCCTTCCCTTTGAGTAACTGTATGATGAATGAGTTCGTCTTCGCGAACAATGCAGCGGTGTAACCGGCCCACCTGCGCCAGACCGCATATTATAACGAAATACGTCGGGAGCATGTGGCGAATCGGTGAGGACTGCTCAAGCCCGCCTATCATTAGGTCAATTAGCCAGAAGACGCCACCCGCAGCGACCAGGATAACGAGCATGACAATGACACCATGATAACTGATGGCGATGGTGCGTTCCCGGATCGAAGTTTTGGCCCGGTAGAGTGCGCGGATGGCGAATGGCGCGCAAACGACGACGCCAAATACCATCAAGATAACGATCCAGTGAGGGAACTGAGGCGAGTACACTAATCCTCTTGTCATTGGCACAAATCTTGAGACCATGATTGCGCCGATGCAGAGCAAGACGAACGCCTGTATCCACTTCGCGACTCGTTTTTCCTCCTCAGTCATAACGTTCACCGTTCGATCGGCGCTGTACATCAAGAATCCGACTACGGCAACAATCGAGGCCAGTGCGCTCAGCACGCCAATGGCTCCGGAATATTCCATGAAGAAATCCAAGTTAACCGTTAACCTTTAGTTCTAATGAATGCGTCGTTCGTTCTCGGTATTCCGTAATGACTTATCAGAGATATTGTACCATTCGCCGCATCCGAGTTGCTTCGCCGCTTTTATTCCGTGCTGAGTTCGTTGGGATTGTTGCACTCGTTTCGCTGGATGATCGCGCGATGGTGTAGGGAGGCGACGATTAGATTG
>JAJDAB010000505.1 GCA_029262095.1 Candidatus Hydrogenedentota bacterium | reverse complement strand
GGTGTTTGCTTGGTTTCGGACTGAGATGGATCTGCGTCTTCCCCTGGCACCAGGGCCAGCTTTTGGCCAACGCGAATTTGAGAATTATCGAGGCCGTTCCACTCCATGATCTGCTTCGTGGTGACGTTGAATTTTGACGCGATTTTGGACAGCGCGTCACCGCTCTGTACAACGTATTCCGTCGCTCCAGTGGGTAGTGCTGATTCTTCCGTTTCGACGTTTTTCGTATCCGGCGCAGGTGTTTCCGGCTCCACGACCTCCGGCTCGGGTTCTGGTTCAGGCGCGGATGTTTCCGGCTCCGGCTCGACGACTTCAGGCTCCGGAGTGGGTTCTGGTTCCGCAGGCGCAGCCTCACCGATCATGAGTTTTTGGCCTACGCTTAGGCGCGAATTTTCGAGGTTGTTCCATTCCATGAGCTGCTTTGTCGTCACATCGAATTTTGATGCGATTTTGGACAGCATGTCCCCGCTAACAACGGTGTACTCGGTCATTCCCGAGGGTGCCGATTCCTCCGGTTCGATGGTTTCAGGCTCCGGCTCGGGCGCGGGTTCTGGCATTGGAGCCGGAGTCACTTCAATGATTTCTGGCTCGGGATCAACCGTCGCCACTCCTCGCACTCGAATTTTCAAATCTTGACCGACGCGAATGGTGGCGTTTGATAGTCCGTTCCACTCAATGATGTCTTGTGTGGTCACGCCATCATATTTGGCCGCGATCTTCGACAAGACATCGCCCGCTTGGACGGTGTACAGGAGTTCGGTTTCACTACCGGGTACTGGCGGTTCCAATTCGGCTTGGGGGGGTGCTTCGACTGCAGGTTCCGATCCCGCCGCGGGGAGGACATTCGGAAGAGCGCCCGAAAGCGCTGTCGGGCTGCGTAACCACGCTTGCCAGCCATCCAGTCGCTGCTTGCTTTCCTTCAACGCCATACTCGCCAATTCCCCACTTTCGACAGCGGCCTCAATCCGATCGCAAATGGCGCGGATCATGTCGGGATCCGTTTCGGTTACGATGACTGCATCGCAGCCGGATGCGAGTGCCTCGACGGCGGCATCCGCCAACGAATATGAATTGGTGACCGCTTCTAGCGCGATGTCATCGGCGAGCACGACACCGTTATACCCCCATCGATCGCGCAACACGGTGTTAATCATCGTGGGTGAGAGCGAAGCAGGCCTCGGTGGATCGCTCATGTCTAGTGCCGGCACGGATATATGTCCTGCGACGATGCCAGGAATTTTCATATCCGCCGCATCGAGGAACGGGTACATCGGTCGGCCGAGCTCGGTGGAACTTTGATTGAGCACCGGCAGCGGGTCGCGAAGGTTTGGTTTCACGCCTCCCATTCCGGGGTAGTGTTTGGCCACCGGAATGACACCACCTTCAATGACGCCGCTGGCAAACCAGAGCCCCATTGCCGAGACGATTTTCTCGTCCGAGCCAAATGTGCGCGCCTGAATACGATTGGCTGCACCCGGCACAAAAACATCGAGAACGGGTGCGAGCATCACGCCCACCCCGAGCTTCGTACAAGCATCCGCGTACGTTTTGCCGACTTGGCGTGCGTGATCCAGGTCGCGCCGATCCGCGATTTCACGGGCACCTGGCGCGGTACCGAGATTGAGCCGATTGACCACGCCGCCTTCTTGGTCCGCCGCGATGAGGGGCAAGTCATAGATATCGTTGCCCAACTCCACACTATTCTTGATGTCCTGGATAAACTGCGTCGTTTGTTGGCCACTTTGGACGTTACGTTGCGTAAGAACGATGCCGCCAGGTTTGAGGCTCGCGAGCATTTCTTTGGCCTCGGTACTCGGCGAAGTTCCTTCCACCGCGATAAACAAGTGCCTTGCCGGCCATACTTCAGCGAGCGACTCGAGATGTTGAATACCCGGGTCTGGAGGTGTAGTGGCCTCTATTCTGGCTGGTGTCCGTTCGATGGACGTTGTCTCCGGCGTTTCGCCCTTGTCTGGCGCACTTTCCGGACCCCAAACCGCGAAGCCAACGCCAATGCCAATGGCGAAACAAAGCACGCTGCATCCAACTAGAATGAGTGCCGATGCCAGGGTTGATTGACCCGATCGACGAACAGAGACATCCACGGCCGCTAGTCCTCCCCGTCTGATGTGACGGTGCCACCCGAGAACGCAATGTCTCGGGCCGTTCGCAGGGATGGCAGTTAGTGCGTGACGGACGCTTTCGAGCCCGCAATCGGCCCGCCCCCCGAACCATTTCTACATGCAATTAATTCAATCCGCACCCTATCAAATTGCGGGTAGCAGGTCCATCGGCGCGCCGTCCCCGAAAAAGGCTCAGGCACCAGGCGGTGGATGCTTGATATCCACGATTTCACCCCGAAAGACTTCGACTACTTTTGCAACATGGGGGTCGGTCATAGCCTCTTCAGCATCCTTGGCCGCGACGTGGTGTCGCGACGTTTTTCCAGGGTTATCGTTGTCGGTTTCCGACATCGAGTTAGCTGGGCTTGGCTCACGATTACCCTCGATCTTGTACGTGCGGAGGTTCGCCGTAAGGGACTGAAGCAGCGTATCGATCACGGAACGGCTGTCCACGCGTTCGAGCGATTCCCGCGATGGCTTATTTGCATCGGTAAACGCAATGCAAAGTGCATCGCCATCGATGCCGCTGGGATGAGCCCTTCCGAGTGCAACGCCTACTTTGAGGTTCTCTTGTGCGATGGCGTGCGTAATCGTTAGCCAATGTTCCCGTAGATTATCGTTCGAGACCGTGATTCCAGGCTTGCTATTGGGCGTGTCCGTAGATTCAGATATCGGCTCCATGGGTAGCGCTTCGGCAAGTACAGCCGCACCGACCGAACGTTGGGTGGTACTCGAAGGTGGATCCGGTGCACCCGCGATACCGCCCGCGCCGAGCTGAACCAGCTTTTCCAGGATCGCGTCGATCGACATTTCTACGCTCACTTTGGAGATGCGAATCAGCAATGATTCCAGGGCGATGCGTTGCGCGAGTTGTGAGTCGAAGTCTTTCGTCAATTCAGCGAACTGTTCAACCAATCGAATCAGTTTTGTCAGTGAATATGTTTCGGATTGTTGTTTGAGCGCGGCGAGATCTTCCTCAGGTAAACCGAGCAGGTCTTTCGCGTCGGTCGTCTTGCAAATCAACATGTTTCGATAGTGGCCAAGCAAGTCCTGGACGAATTGTGATAGGTCTTTGCCGCTAGCGGTAACCTGCTCCACGATGTGCAACGCAGCGCCAACGTCTTGGGCCAAAATCGCTTCGGCCATTTCATTGAGCACAGCCCAATCGACGAGGCCAAGGACGTCAACGACATCTTTGAACTCAATGGTCTTGTCACAATACGTAACCAGTTGTTCCAGAATGCTCTCCGCATCACGGACGCCCCCGTCCGATGCGCGTGCGATCGCGCGCAGAGCCTCGTCGGTTGCGGTGACGGTTTCGTTTGCGAGAACTCGCTTGAGCAGTGCGATCAAGTCATCCAGGCTGACGCGGCGAAAATCGTAGCGTTGGCAGCGTGAGATTATTGTGGCCGGGACTTTATGAGATTCGGTCGTTGCCATAATGAATATGGCGTGTTCCGGGGGTTCTTCTAAGGTCTTGAGGAGTGCGTTGAAGGCACTCGATGAAAGCTGGTGGACTTCGTCAATTACATAGATTTTGTACCGAGATTGGGAGGGAACTAGACGGACGTTTTCGCGAATTTGCCGGACGTCTTCGACGCTATTGTTAGATGCACCATCGATTTCGATGACATCCATGCTGTTTCCCGCAGCAATGGCGGTGCAGTTGTCGCACTCGCCGCAGGGATTGGGCGTAGCGCTGTCGCCTGCGGTGCAGTTGAGCGCTTTGGCCAAAACGCGCGCGGTCGTAGTTTTTCCGATGCCACGGGAGCCGATGAAGAGAAAGGCGTGGCCGATTCGGCCTGCCTCGATAGCGTTCTGTAGTGTGCGCGTGATGTGGACTTGGCCGATGACGTCGTCGAATGCCTGTGGCCGCCACTTTCGCGCCAGGACTAAATACGGTTCTTCCGGCACGCGCCTAGCCCCCGTGATTCATCCTGCAAGAACTGCGGCCGCCTCGAGCAAAAATCTCGAGACGGCTCGCTGAACTGCAAAAACAAAAGCGCTCGCGCACCCACCGTCGAACGATCGTCCAGAACGGCCTCGGAGCCGTTAGCTCAAGCCAGGCAATCCTATAGCACACGGGAAATTCCACCTGCGGCTGCTTCCTTCCGGACCTGACCGGGTTCGGCGGCATCCCGTTGAATAGGACCCAGCCGTCAACACCACGTACTCCGCGCCTGACTAATGGGCGAAACGCCCTCGGGTGGGAATTCAACCTCGCTAAAGCGGATTGCGAGTACAGGACACCGCTAACTTCCCGTCTAGCGCGAGCACACCCTAAAATCAGCACTACTGTCCCAGCCAAAATTCCGACCAAGATTCTACATTGAACGAACGAATAGACTAGCACTCGAAAGGAAATTCCGTCAATGCGCGTGACTTCCGGTATGATTAGCCCGAGTTTATCCTCTTGAAAACCTTTACAAGCGAAATAACGTCCGTCGCGCATGGCGGGCATGGGGTCACACGCGTCGATGGACGTGTGTGTTTCGTGCCGTATGCGCTGCCGGGCGATGTCGCCGTGATTCAGGTTGAACGTGAATTGCGTGGCGTCCTTTGGGGCGCGATTGAATCGCTTGAGACACCGAGTCCGCACCGCGTCGAAGCGGCATGCCCATACTTCGGAACGTGTGGCGGATGTACGTGGTTGCATTTTGCGTACCCAGCGCAAGCAGCAGCAAAACAGCAAATCGTGCGGGATTGCTTTGAGCGAATTGCGAAAACCGACGTATCGATTGAGTGGCGGGAAATGCCCGATCTCCGATTGGGATACCGGACGCGCGCGAAGTTTTTCGCGAAAGATGGATTGCGTGGATTCCATGCGCTACGTACGAACGACATAGTCGACATCGCTAACTGCGCGCTCTGCCATCCGAAGCTAAATGATATCTTGCGTGTGCTCCGGGAGATCGGGTGCAAGACGGACGTTGAAGTGTGTGTGAATCCGGAGGGCGACGACGTCCTCGTTTGGTCTGAACGCCCCAATGCGATGTTGGCGGAACATTTTCCGAAGGCGGGGCATCGCCGCGAAAAAGGGAAACGTAGCCGGTTCATGTTTGATGGTACGCCCATTGTGAACGGCGGTTTCTCGCAAGCGAGCTTGTTGTTGAATCGATTGTTGCTTGAAGTTGTCCACGCTGAATTGCGCGCGCCTAACACGCTTTTGGACTTATATGCCGGATCGGGGAATCTGTCGATCACGTTACCGGAATCGGTAAACGTTACCGGTATTGATGAAGATCGTGCGGTGATTGCCGCAGCGGATGCCGTGCGCGCGAAGAGCTATCGCGCGGGGAAAGGGCCCGCATTTCTGCGCGCATTCAAACGAGGACCCTGGAGCACAATCGTCCTCGATCCGCCGCGCACGGGGGCCAAAGCGATCATGAAAGACCTCGCAAAAGCCAGGGCGAATCGCATTGTCTATGTGTCGTGCAATCCATCAACGTTGGCGCGCGACGCAGGCACACTTTGCAACAACGGCTGGCGCGTTGAACGATTGACTGCGCTTGATCTCTATCCCAACACCGCCCATGTGGAATGTGTCTGTACGTTCACGCCAACCTAAACGGTGTGATATATTTCCATCCGTCGGGCAAATCGTAGTAGTGAGGTAATCTCTTGGGTGGTTTTGCATTACGGTCCACGAAGTGGACATTAGAACTTGCAAGGAAATTGATCCAAGCGGACGTTCGACTGAACAACGCCGAGGTCGTCAAAGACGATATGGCGATCATCTTCGCGGTCAATCACTTCACCCGCCTGGAAACCATTCTTCTCCCCTACCTCCTCTATAAGCAATTTGGAACAGAGGTCTGGTCACTCGCCGCCGCCGAATTGTTTGAGGGGCGAATTGGAAAGTTCTTGTTGTCGACCGGCAACGTGTCTACACGAGACCCGGACCGTGACAAAGTCATTATTCATTCGCTCTTGAAGGGCGAACATCCGTGGATTATTTTTCCGGAAGGTGCGATGATCAAGGACAAGAAAGTCGTCGATCATCGCGGCGATTTTAGTGTGTATAACCGGGGAACGCGAAGGCCGCCTCACACGGGGGCTGCGGTTCTGGCCCTACGTGCAGAATTTTATCGCCAAAAGCTCGGATGCTTTCACGAGAATCCGAAACACGATGGCGACCGCGATGCGGTGTTAGAGCGTTTCAATATCGAATCGCTTGAGGAAGTCATTGCCAAACGGACGGTCATTGTGCCGGTCAACGTTACGTACTTTCCCATTCGTGCGCGCGAGAATGTGTTCCTGCGCATGGCGCGCGGAGTCGCGAAAGACCTGAGTCCTCGCGCGATCGAAGAGTTGTCGGTTGAAGGCACGCTCATAGCCAAAGACACGGATATCGATGTGAGCTTTGGCGATCCTATCGATGTGCGGGAGTATTTGTTCACACGGGAAACGGCCGAACTCTTGGCCTGTGGCGATCACGACATGGATGCGCTGGAAGCCGACGCGGGGTCCCTCTTCAATGACTCCGCGCGCACCCTAATGACACGCTATATGCGTGATATCTACGACTTGACGACGGTGAACTACGATCACATTTTCGGCACGATTTTGCGCCATCAACGGCAACGGCGTTTCACGGAACGATCCTACCGCAACCGAATTTTCCTAGCTGCGCATCAGCTCGCCCAATCCGGTAAGTATGAGATGCACGATCTCTTGGAGAATAATTACCGGGAAATCATCTACGAGGACGCCAGCCCTAAATTCCATGACTTCATGGGTGTATGTCTGCGCGAGGGTATCGTCTCGGTTGACGGCGAACACTACGTAAAAAACTTCGGTCACCGAAAGTCCAAAACGGATTTTCACGTGGCGCGAAAAGAAGCGTTATCAACCGTAATTGCCAACGAAATTGAACCGCTCTCCGATCTGGCGGCATCGATCAAACATATCGCGCACATGCCGCGCGAGGCGCTATCGCGGCGGATACGCGAAATTTTCCTGGAAGAAGATGCCGCCGTATTCGATGCGGATTACAAGGCGTTTGCGCGTCCGGGCGATAGTAAACCCATGGATGTTGGACGCCCATTCTTGCTAGTACCGTCACGCGTCAAAGGCGGCGTCGTGCTGGTGCATGGTTATATGGCGGCTCCATTGGAAATTCGCGCGCTGGCGGACTATTTCTATGAACATGGATTCGCCGTTTACGGTGTTCGGTTGAAAGGGCACGGCACCTCGCCGGAAGATTTGGCGCGGACAAATTGGACGGAGTGGTATGAATCGGTTAACCGTGGTTACGCGGTTATTAAAAGCGTGACCGACTACATTGTGCTTGGCGGTTTCTCCACTGGCGGCGTGCTCGCACTCTTGGCCGCCGCACGAAAGGGAAAGAAAGTTCAGGCTGCGTTTTCAATTTGCGCGCCACTCCAATTGCGCAACTACATGGCACGGCATGCATCGTCTGTCGTGCGGATGAATGCGGTGTTGTCCAGGCTCGGCCGCAATCCAAAAGAATTCGTCGAGAACGATCCCGAGAACGATCATATCAATTACCACCGGAATCCCATCGTGGGTGTTCGCGAATTGGGCGAAGCGATGAAAGCGATGGAGTCTGAATTGCCCAATGTATTGGTGCCGACGTTGGTGGTGCAGTCCCACCTAGATCCGGTTGTCGATCCGGTAAGCGGTCCGACGATATTCGACAAACTGGGGTCTACGGACAAGGAGCTGACGGTCTTTAACCGGCCTAACCACGGGATAATCAACGGGGACGGGTCGGAAGAAATATTTGATCGCGTGCTGCGATTTCTTCACTGGGCGCGTGCGAAACACCGCCAGCCGCTACCGTTGGAAGCCGCCGAAACCGCCGAGGCGAGTTAGCGCCCAGTCCATAGAAATACGTATTCGTGGTTCCGGTCCCAGACCAATTCGAAGCCAAGCGATTCCATCCGTGCAATGTTTTCCGTTACGTCGAACGCCCCTCCGAGCATGTACGCCATGTTTGGGTTCTGGTCCATTACGTAATCCGATAGAGGACCGGATTCAGCTGACAATACAGCGTCGACGAATCGACCGTCCTTCAGCCCGATAGGGTCCTTAGGCATCGGAAGATGAGCAACCGTTGCGTCGCACAAGCCAAGCGTATCGACGAACGATATTTGCGCATTCGGAAATCGCTGTTTGATTCGATACGGAAAGAGTCCCATTTGGCCTGTTGCGATAACGATAGGTTGGTATTCATCGTAGATATCCGCGAAGACCTCGTCGAGAAATGGGTCGAACGAAACTAGGAACCCTTGGTTCGCGGCGTTCAATAGAATGATTCGCTCGTCAAGCGACCCGGGTTGTCGAAGAATTTCTCGCAGGGAATAGTCGAGGCCCGCATCTCGATTCTCTAGAGGAAGCATGCGTGGCGTATTGAGGCTGGACTGATTGAAATTCACGATACACGTCGCGATAGCGAGCGCGGCTGCGGCTCCATAGAGCGCGAAACGATTGGGAACGCGGCGCGCGATAGCGGCGAAAGCCGCTGCTATTTGCGTGATAGTCAGTATGGCGATCAGTGGAAAGATAGGGACTATGAATCGGAAATGTTCCATCCAGTCGCCGCCGGAGAACAGAACAACGCACTGTGCCGATAGTATGAGTCCAAATAAGAGTATGTTCGCCAATGGAACGCGTGCGGGTCGTGGGTACGCCTGGGCCGCGACCACGAGGTGGCGACCGTACATGAGAAACAACACAATTTGTATCGCAAACGCGCCCAGGAGCGATGGCCCGGTGTTGTAAAAATTCGTGATGTATACGAGTCCATTGGCAAATCCTTCAGCGATTCCGCCGCTCTTGGCGTACACGGTATTCGGGAAGAGCACGCCAAAATACACCCAACGAAATAAAGAAACTACGCCGAAAAAGGCGAGGGGAATTACTAGGATTCGTGTCCGTATTGGCCGACGCGCAATGAGTTTCATTAGTGCCAAATACACCGATGTGAATAGCAGGAGAAAGAACCCCTCTGGGCGCGTCAGAACATACAGGCATTGCGCGGTGATAACGCCTATCTCGGCGGCGAGTGTGGGTCGAAATCGATGTTGAAGCAGTGCGATCGCATAGCCGACAAGAAACAACGTCGCAAACGCAGTCTCCAACCCTCCTATGCTCCAATATAAGAAGGCGGGATTGGTGGCGATGACGGTTAGCGTGACGACGTATGCGGGGAAACGCCATCGACCCACGCGAAAAAGGACACCGCGACCGAGATAGATCAGAACCATGGTCAACGCGCCGGCCAGGCTCCCCGCGATCTTGTTGAGCGTGAATACATATTCGGGTGCGATGAGATTGATCGCAGCGACGACCAAAGTATGCAGCAAGCTCGAGGACATCTCGACACGTTCGCCATTGTAATTTACAAGGCCTTGACCCTCCGCAAGCATTTGGCCTGCGTAAAGCGTGATGAATACATCGTCGCGTCCGGCACCGAGATAGTGCGTCGCGGCCATCCAAAGGAATACCGCGATTGCTGCAGCGAGCACGAGGGCGTAGCGATGTCTGATGAGGACATTCATGAGCCGATGTTACGGGAATCGGCGTTGCGCCTAAAGCTGATCAGGGTCTCCCACGTAGCCAATCGACTGCAACTGCTCAATTTCCTCATCCGTCAACGCGATTCCACAATCGGTCGGCGACGCTTTTGGGTGGGCCTCCTCCCAAGCACGAAGGCGATTGCGAAG
>JAJDAB010000504.1 GCA_029262095.1 Candidatus Hydrogenedentota bacterium | reverse complement strand
CGCTACTGCATTCATTCTCGATGGCCTCGATACTGACGGGGCGTTTTCGTCGATTCGAAAATCGGAACACAAAATCCAGACATTTCGTGTCGTAAACGGTCCCCGCATCCAGCAGTGTCGTCTCCCACAGGAGCGGATTCGATCCGACTGGCGCATCCGGCACGTCGAAGAGGATTGCCTCCCCGTTCCAACGATCACGGAGATTATCTTCTGGATACCATCTGGTTGGCGCGTTGATGTCGTATACGCGAATGTCTCGGTCATGATCGTGTCGTGTTTCCCGGGGATCGACCGCTACGAAATGATCGCCGTCTGTCCATAACACAGCCGTACCCGCGTGTCCCCGCAACTCGTCGAATGAGATATGCGCAAGCCGCCCAGCAAAACCATAGGTCTCCGCCGCCCTCAGCAAGTCGCCCATGGCGACACCATCGTCCTCAACCGTCACCTGCGAAAGAATTTGATGAAGCGCGATTGGGTGGCCGAGCCGATTCAGCGACGTCGCTAGCGCATTCGGACCACACAATTGCTCATTTGTATAGGTGCGCGCTAAAGAAGTCCAGCACGGATCCTCTTGGGCATTGCTTGATTGAGCCAATAACATAGCGCCGATTAGCTGGATGGCAACTATGAGATTGCGCAGTAGCAGCATGGCAATTAGTTCCGCGTCTTGTTCGACGAATACCGATGGTAGGTCAGGAATCCGACGATAAGGGCAGCCAATAGCGAGCCGATAAATACGAACGGAGCCCAAGATTCGTTTGGGAGTGGTAAATTTGAGTCCACGACGTGATCGTCCGGCGCGTCATCGATTAAAGTGTTAGGCAGTTCCGATTCGTCCACGTTTGCTAGAATTTCCTCCATGATATCCCCCTCGACGTCGTCCATGTCTATCCTTAAATCTGCGGGGATATTCAGGGGCATTCGCTTGATCTGGCCCGACCCGTCTCGAACAGAGATCCATTCGGAGTCCTCAACCAGTATCGCCTGATCAAAGTTTCGATTGTCTAGATCCGCCTTTACCTTTTCTACTAGCTCGACCCTTTCGCCCAACACCGCAGAATGCACGACGATAGGCATCGGGCCGATATAGAGTCCCACCTTGCTTTCGTATTCGCCGCCCGCCGGGACAAAGATGCCTTCTTCACCCTCAAATAGACCGACGGTACGAACGTGAACTACCGCATCTTCACGGTTCGCACGAAAATAGTGACCTTCCCGAACCAAATACCCCAGTTTCGGATCTACAAGCAGACGCCACTCGCCCGGGCTGTGTTCGGTGCTCGCCATCGTTACCTTGAGCAGTCCGTCGCTCTGTTCTTCAACGTTCCGCACATCCGTCGCAAATCGTGTGAACCCTCGTCCCAGACCGCGTTCAATTTGCCGAAAATAATCTGGGGGGTTGCCCCCGGGAGAACTGAGGCTGATACTTACAGTCTGCGTTGATTCATCGACCGGGCCACCGGGAATATAGGACCCTGCCGGGCCCAGAAAATGGCTGCTCATGAGGCCTCGTTTATCTGGACCGAAGTAGCCACTGTATTTCACAGTCCCGCGATGTAGTTCCGGCTGAGCTGTTCCATCTCCGGGCTGAGGTGGAACGGGGTGAGTTTCCAGTGCGTAAAAGTGTACAGCACCACGATTAGGTGATCGCGTATAGTAAAATTGAATTGGGTAGGTCGTACTTTCCGGCGTCAATCGGTCCCTCAATTTGGCGGCCTCGCCAGTCACGTACCATCCACTGTCGTAGATCGCGTCGAAGTCCTGCATAGATTGAAACACCGCCTCGGAAGTGTATCCTTGCCCCGTGGCGGGAACGCCTGACCCAACGGCGAACATGAAGAGAAGACCCCACCACCTGCTTTGGTGGAATCGCCTCTTTGAAGAAGCGTTCCAGCGACATCTACCCAATAGAAACTCCTTGTGTATGTATGTCTCGTCCAGGCATTTAGTCGTCACAAATATCTCTGCCATAGTCTAATATCGGATCATACTCTGTACCAGCCTTGCAAGCGTCCCAACTTCCATTTGCAATCTGACACTTTGCCTCACCCGGCGGTAAGAAAACGCACGCGTTGGTCGTGGGATAATTGTCCGGTTCGCCCCAAGTCGGTGCGCCGCAGGCGACTGTGCCCGCTGGCACATCCGTATACCCAGTCTTCCATCTCACTATCGCGGTGGCGCTAGGTTTGACAGGGCACGGAACGGCGCATGGGCCTGTTGTCTTGTGACATTTCGTATAGAAACGGATCTGAGACGAACACCATGAGTCGTCACAGCCGGGGTCGGGTTGACAGTTTGGGTCTACCGGACTGCCATCTGGATTCAATCGCTCGTCGCAATGATTGCACTCCGTAATCGAATAGAAACCACCACCATTCGCCAAGCCATCGCCACAGTCGTCACATACTGTGGCCCCACCCCGCAACTGCGCGAGTTCCGCTATCTCCATCGCACTCAATTTTTCAGCATTCACGAAATGGCTGGACAAGAGTACGGCTAGAATCGTACACGCTACGATGGTGTATCTCATTACAGGTACCTCCAATTCTTTGGTAGGTTTACCATTATTGCTCACCACCTAATAGAATAGGGGAGTGTCGTCGGGCTGTCAATGCCTTCAATTGTCAAACCGCAACCGGCGCTTGCGTACACGACGATATGATCGCCGTTAGCTAAGTCTAATGCTGTTAGAGTCTTTCGATGGCTAAACCGCTTTCCGTCCAAAGCCAATGAATATACCAGCCTTCACCCCCCGCGAAACTCTTGCGAAATGTCGTGCTCATCCCCGAAATCGGCCACTGGGTCCAACAAGAGGCGCCGGAAAAAACGAACGAAGCGGTGTTGCGATTCTTGAGCGAACTTGAATAGAGAGCGGCCAGTTCGTGTTTACACAAGCGGTTGATTGCCGGACAGTCGCGCAATCACGCGACCAACCCGAGTTGCGCGAAGACATCGTACCGATCGTAGAGTTCCCATTCCTCGATCACTTTTCCGTCCCGGACGTTGAACCAGGTCATGCCCGACGATTCAAACTGGCGGCCGCTTGATGGTAGACCGTTCAGTTCGCCGCTATTCGTACCGGTAGTGGTGTAACTCACGACACCCGCGCCGTTTTCTTCTACGAAACCGTCGATTCGACAATGGAAATCCGGAAACGCGACCCGCGTCGATGCAATGTGTTCCTTAAACGCATCGATTCCATTCAGCCGACCGCCTGGTATGCGTCTTTTATATTCCGGGGATACAACATCATCCATTACGTCCAAATTTCCCATGTTCCAGGCGTTTTCGATAATGTGACGTACGATTGCCGTTGGATCTTGCATGAGTGCCTCCTTTGGTTTGTGGTTCAGTACTTATTTTGGCAAACGGAGATATGGAAAGCTGGCTGTTTTCGGACATGGCATTGGCGAGGTTGCGGTTAGCAATGTACGGAAGAGTACAAAGGGGAATCTTGGAAGGATTCATTTCTGAATCCTTGCGTTTGTTTTGCATACCGTCATCGAGAGAAGAATCCGGGCGAAGTGGTATTGAGCTATCTGAAATCGGTAGCGCGGAGGCTCACTACGCGGATTGAAGTTCGCGTTCAAGCATGAAGTTGATTCCACCTTTCAAGGATGACATGGAACGCATGCTGATTTCGCCGTATTGGCGAACTATGCGCCAACCATCTTGACCGAAAGAGTTCAGAGATTCGAGGATTTGTTCTTCGTTATCCCGACCGACTTCGAACTTCAGGTACTCGATCTTGTATTCAAACTTCTTCATAGGATGCGACCTTTCGCCTTTGGATTTCGAAGGGACTTGCTTAATGGTGCTGACTGCGTTCACGGGATGTCAACCGCGGCGCGAACGCCGAACAGCTCAAGTTCTTGAAGGAATTGAGTTTGATTCGCTCATCAGTTTGGATAGAAACGCAAAGCCGCTAAGGCGCGAAGAACCAATACGGTCATGCCGAGCGAAGTCGAGGCATCGTCTCGGGGAAGGCTACATACTCACGTAGCCAACGGAGACCCGGAACGGAATTCGCCTATCCGTCTACTCCTCGGATTGCTTAGCCCTTACCTTCATCTCCGCATACTCTGCCCGAATATCCGCGCGACTCTGCCACGCGCCGTCCACGAACACGCCCGCGATTTCCCGTGAATTCGCGATGTCCTCCAACGGATTGCCGTCAAGCAAGACCGCGTCCGCTGTTTTCCCCTGCTCAATTGTTCCGGTTTCACTATCAATTTTCAGGAATTTCGCGGGCCGAATGGTGGCGCAGCGCAGGGCTTCATACGGTGTCAGGCCACTGTCGACCAGTTCCTGCAGGTCGTCGTGCAGCGAGAATCCGGGCACCACGATATTCATGACGGCGTCGGTGCCGGTGAGGAGTGGGACGCCCTCCTCCTCAAACGCTTTTGTCAGTTTCCGCATGAATGCTAGATTCGGACGTAGGTATTCGCGCGCATCGTTCATACTAAATCGGTTTGTATAGGAATTCTTGTCCGCCGAGAAATCTTTACGAAGCCGCCACGGCAGCAGGTCGACGCCTTCCGACGCGATCATCGCGTCGAGATCTTCAACCTGACGAATGATGTTGTGGTATACGATGAGATTCGGGATGACGAC
>JAJDAB010000503.1 GCA_029262095.1 Candidatus Hydrogenedentota bacterium | reverse complement strand
TATGTTTGGGAGATGTGCCAATGAGTGATGAAAAGCAAATAGAGAATACGCTTCAGACTTACTTTGATTGTATGTACGAATCAAGTGCCGAGAAGGTGCACGCGGCTTTTCACTCCAGCGCGAAAATCACAGGCTATTTGGAAGATAGTCTCCGCGAGATGACCGTGACCGACTTCGCGAATCTTGTTGGGAGTCAGCTACCATCACCAAAAGAAAAGGGCGAAACACTTCGGGCCGATATCCTGTCCATTAATGTTGCAGGTAATACTGCCGCGGCCCGCGTACGGGATGATTATCTGGGTAAGACTTTCTTAGACACATTGTCTCTGATTAAAGACGGAGGCATATGGAGCATCTACAACAAGCTTTTCCATGTAGAAGGACCGTCAAGCTAAGATAAAAAAAGATCGCGGATGAACGTGTCTGATCCATCTAACCAATTCATAAAATGGATTCGCAATCCTGTTCGATGAACTGACCTTCCCCAAGTTTGGTACCAGGAAAACGCTCTCTAACAATGGCGCCGTTTTAAGGGTTAACGTCCTACTTTTCGAATCATTGCGTCCAAAACAAAAAAATGGCGACCCCAACGGGATTTGAACCCGTGTCACCAGCGTGAAAGGCTGGTGTCCTAGGCCAGACTAGACGATGGGGTCGCAAAAGCTGCATCGTTAGCGTTCCCGCAACACGATCTATTCATTGAGAGGCTCAGGCAGGTCAACCCCTTAAATTAATTCCTAACTACAACCACCTTTAGGCGAAATGAACAAAAATATGATGGTTCAAACAAATAGTCTCAAGCCGAACACTTTTTTTATTGAAGTGTCTGGAGCTGGGCTTCCCGAAGTTGATGGTCTTTTCGTTCCTTCAACGGCACCTCCTGTTAGATCTGAATCCGGAACTGAATCAAGTATCGGCTACTGGAACCGTAAGATGGCATGGGACCGCGCTGATGGTAAATCGGCTAGAAGCCCTTCTATTTCATACTCCGACAGCTACAAATCCTGGCGAATCTGTCGTCTCGATGGTCATCTGGCATACGACAGCACATGCGAAGATGAGATGCCACCTACTGACAGAGAATGGCACGTCTACCATAAGGGAGTCGCACCTGCCCCTAAGGTCGTGATCCACTACTACGACCCGAGGCAGCCTTGTCCTGCACCTAACGTTGTCTTCGTTCTTGGAGGGCCCGGTGCCGGAAAAGGAACGATGTGCGAACTTGCCGAGGCTCAACTTGGATGGACGCACTTATCCACTGGTGATCTTCTTCGCACCGAACGTGAGGCTGGAGGTTCGACGGCCACCACCATCGATCAGTTCATGACGGATGGTAAGTTGGTGCCCAACGAAATTGTTGTGGCTCTGCTCAAGAATGCAATGGAGACGGTTACCAAAACAACAGGGAAGAACAACTTCCTGCTAGATGGATTCCCCCGTTCCCTAAGTAATATGGAAGCGTGGTACGAGATCTTCGGTCGAGAAGCTGAGCTCCCCAAAATGTTGTACTTTGAGTGCCCCTACGCTGTTCTCGAACAGCGTATCTTGGGTCGAGCCAAGTACACCGGTAGAATTGATGATAATGTTGAGAGCATGAAGCGGAGATTCGACACCTTCAAGGTAGAGACGCTGCCCACTGTAGAGCTCTTTAAGAACAACAATAAATGTATTGAAATCGATACCGGTCAAAACCGTCAGGCCGTCTATGACCTCGTTGTTAGCAATCTCGCCGGGTACACCGATAAAGAACTGGCTGCCAAACCGCTCACCGAGAAATCTGAAATACTTCTTGGTCTAAGGCCTTATCCCAAGAAATAGAGTAGGGTGTGAGCTGGGAATTATGGGGAAGCTTACACCAACGTCGCCCGCGACCATCCCGAGATAGTAGATCGACTCAACGACCAATACGATAACTGGGCCGCCGAACTACCCGCAAAAGCCCTCATCCCCACCAGTCGCTCAACCCTCGCTGAAAGACACGGCCCAGGATACCGGGTCCACTTCTATCTACGTTAGTATGGAAATTACACTAGACTGAGGAGACGATATTCATGTTGGGTTCAAGAATAATCCTGAGTACTCTCTTAGTATTCTTTTGTATTGGAATTGGAGCAAAGACAGGGCATGCGGCGGAACCACCATTCGTTGTGCACGAGACAAAAACTCATGTTCTAGAGTCAAAGTTTATAGATCAAACCTTCGAAATTTATGTTCAAGTACCGTGGAGTCGTGCCGATGAAACTGAACGTTTCCCCGTGCTCTACATGACCGATTGTTACGGAGACATAGACTACAAACGCGACATTCATTTATTGCAGTATTCTGGAGAGATCCCTCGAATCATTGCAGTGGGAATCGGTTACAAGATGGACACACCATTGCAGAGCACTGTGATCCGCGCCAGGGATCTAACTCCCACTGAATCCGAGAGCTATGGGAAAGGCAGGAAGTTTCCAAACCAATTATTCAAGAACTGGCCGGATCCCGAACTTGAGAAGGCAACAGGCGGTGGCCCCGATTTTTTGAGGTTTATTCGAGAGGAATTACAACCATTTATCGACAAGAACTATCCGACGATGCCGGAAGATCGCGGATTTTGGGGCGATTCGCTCGGCGGTTTGTTCGGCTTGTACGTCCTATTTCAGAAACCAGATACTTTCAATCGGTACATCATTGGAAGCCCTTCAATCTGGTGGGACGATAATACTATCGTAAACGACGCAGAAGCCTTTATCGATTCGCACGAACGATTGGACGCCGACGTCTTTATGTCGATCGGTGAAGATGAACCAACAACTATGGTACCGAACATGCTTGAAATGGCGGAACGGCTGCGAGAAGCGAACTTGACGGGGCTCAATCTAAAGACACATGTGTTTCCAGGGGAGACACACATATCCGTTATCTCTGCGAATTTTATTCGTGGACTTCGCAACGTATATCCGAAACCGGACAAAAACATCGTCCTGCAAATGATGTCTCGGCCGAAGCCCAAGGAATAAGCAAACTCGACCTTGGAAGAGATAGATTTAGTCTTTGAGCTCGTGTGGCAAGAAGTGTGACAGTACTCGGGGGTTCTGGGGCGTATGACCAAAAAACTCAACCGAACTAGTTCGCACAATAGTGAACAGATTTTTCATATCATTGTCAGTAGCTCAAGATTGGGGCGAAGTTCATCTGCGGAATCAACCAGGCGGACCCTCACCATATTCAAATTCGCAGCTCAAACCCCGGCTTGAGCTTGGGTTCTACCTACGTCACTGTCAAAAGAGATTCCACACAGTCGCGTATCCGATTCGTCGAGCGGGCGAAATTCCATACCGAGTGCCGCGTGGATGCGGTCATTGCGCAATTCGCACCCTGCCCAGATGGATCTGAATTCGGCTTTGGTTGAATGCGTCGGATTGGATGACGACTACGGGCCGGCGTTTTCCCGGTCCTGAACCGCTGGGTGCGGGCAGGGTTGCCCACCAGTTTTCGCCGCGAGTCAATCCCAATCCTCGTCCGGGAGCGATTTCAATCGCGCTGCCATTTGCGACTCATCGACCCCGTCCGATTCCGCCTTTTATAAGGCGTTCAACGCACCAGTATGCGAATCATCGCCATGCGTGGACAAGTAGCGCTGCAAGGCGTTCCGAAACAACTCGCTACGGGAAATGCCGAACCGGTCCGCGAACTTTTCAGCAGCGTCGAAGAGGGAGATGGCCATCTTCATACTGGTGGGTATAACATTAGTTATACTCGTTCGTCGGCAAGGCAAAAAAATGGCGACCCCAACGGGATTTGAACCCGTGTCGCCAGCGTGAAAGGCTGGTGTCCTAGGCCAGACTAGACGATGGGGTCGCAAAAGCTGCATCGTTAGCGATGCTGAAAAAACAGCGTCGCTGCCTATTGTATATATATGGTGAGCGGGGTGGGGCTCGAACCCACGGCCACCGGATTAAAAGTCCGATGCTCTACCAACTGAGCTACCCGCTCCGAAGAGTTCCGTGGCCTGACCACGGCTCCGGTGGGGCCCCGCCGGGCGCACGAAAAAAAACCGCCGCACTAAGGCGACAGCGCTGGGAATCTTACCGAATGTCGGGCCGCCGGTCAAGCTGGGCGTCATCTCATGGGTTTCGTGAGCTGTACCCGACACGGTCGCGTGCCTACCCGTCAGTTTGCTTGAAACAGGTATTCCAGCGCGGACTCGATGGGGGCGGCCAGCATGGCCGGTTCGCCGGTCTGATTCATCACAACTAACAGGACTAAAGTCGCGCCGATTATTGCGTAAGAAACCAGGACCTTTCGGTTGGTTGACATCGATCTTCTCACTGGGTTGAAGGCTAATTCTCTTTCATCAGTTCCGTGTAGCGGCGTTGCATTTCTTCCGGTGCTACCTTTTCAATGCTGTGACCGATATTCCATCGGTGTCCGAACGGGTCACGAAAGCTGCCGGAACGTTCGCCGTAAAATTGGTCCTTGGCTTCTTGCTCGACGGTAGCACCGGCAGCCGATGCGCGGGCAATCATATCATCCGCGTTGTCTACGTGCAGGTGAATGGTCACGGGCGTTGCACCGATTGTGTTGGCGCCCTTTATGCCGAATTCGGGAAACTCATCGGCCAGCATCAGTGTCGCGCCACCAAAGTCGAGTTCCGCGTGTCCGATGCGGCCGTTGTCCTCCGTCAGGCGAAATTTTTCCGTTGCGCCAAAGACTGAACAGTAGAATTCGATTGCTTCTGCCGCGTTATCGACGCAGAGATAGGGGAACATTTCGTGAACCATGAGCACGGCCTCCAAAAACGGGTTGGACTCCCACTGGAGATCCATTTATTAGAGTTCTTGCGTGTTGGTCAAACGCGGCGGTGATTGTTGGACCAATTGTAGTGCAGGCTTCCTGCCTAACCCATGCCGAAAGGCAGAGCAGGCTGGAAGCCTACACTACAATTGGTAACTTTTCATTCAAGTCGCGATAGTATCACTAGGCAAAACGTGCGACCACCGCTAGTCCTGCGGCTACACTGGTAAAGGTGTCGCGTTCGAGGAGTTTTTCGCGACCGTAGCGGTCGAATAGCATCTGGCGCACAGCGGGGATGAGGCTGGTACCACCCGTTGTAAGGACTAAGTCGATATCCTGTGGTCGGACTTGTGCGTTCTTTTCGGCTTCGTAGACGCTGCCCATCATGTCTTCGAGCACTTCGTCGATGAGGTTGTCGAACTCGGATCGGGTCAACGTTACACCGACTTGGAGGTCGTCGTTCCGAAGTTCGATCGGCGCTTCGGCTTCGTCGGAAAGAAGGCGTTTGGCGGCTTCGACCGTGCGCACCATGGGGTACCCGTAGTTTTGTTGGATGAGACAGCGTAGCGAACGCAACCCCGTCGGATCCGTGGAAGAGGCTTCTGCAGCGATGAGCCAGTTGATGGTCTCTTCCGTATTCAATTTGTATAGATTTTGCCAGTCGAGAATGGCGTTATAGATATTTTGTGGCATTGGCAATTGTGCGGGACCGTAGCGCGCGCGGCTGCCGAAGCATGGGAACAGTTTGTGCCGGATGATCGCTTGGTCGACGGCGTCACCCGCGACGGGTACACCGGCAACGCCGAGTATTCGACTTTCGGCTAATCGCGCCGCCGCGCCCGTACCGCCGCCAAATTCCATTAC